>JACQGV010000047.1 GCA_016199375.1 Chloroflexota bacterium
GCGGGGGTTGGAGCCGTGGGAAGCGCCCCGGGCCACTATAGAGAGCGCGCCAGAGTGCTGTCAACGCAAGGAGCAGGGCGCGGCCTGTGCTATACTGTGCCGCCACAGCTTGGGGAAGGTGAAAACATGGCCCGCAGCTTCCGCATCCGCCAGATGACTCCGGGAGACTTCCCTGCCATCCTGGACCTCGACCGCAAGGTCGCCGGCAGAGAGCGGGCGCGGAGCTACCAGCAGCATGTGAGCCGCTACCTGGACAACTACTTCCCGCCCTTGTGCCAGGTGGCGCTGGACGGAGACAAAGTGGTGGGCTTCATCCTGGGCGATGTCAAGGGCTGGGAGTATGGCCTGGGCCCTAGCGGGTGGATAGACATCATGGGGGTGGACCCCGAGCACCAACGCCAGGGTGTGGGGTTGGCCCTGATCCGGGCCTTCGTCGCCCAGTGCCGCAGGCAGAAGCTCTCCGCCGCCCACGCCATCGTGAGGGGCGGTGACCGGCGCCTCCAGGGCTTCCTCAAGGCTGCGGGGCTGCAGAAGGGGCCGCTGGTGGACTTCTACGCCCCGCTCAAGGAATGAGCGCGCCCGCTGGCGAGAGCGCTCAGCCCACTTGCTCCAGCTCAGCAAACCACTTGTGTAGAAGGGCGCGGTCCGCCAGGATCGCCCGCGCCGCGCTGTAAGGGTCCAGCCTCCCCTCTTCCACCTCGGCGAGGGCCCCGGAGAGGCTGTGGTCGTGCTCCACCAGCTCCAGCAGCCGGACCTTGAGCCGCTGCTCCACGCTCTGCAGTAGCTCCTGGCGCCTCCTCCTCCGTAGCCGCCGCTCCCGCTCCCCCGAGCCGGCGCAGGCGGCGCGGTGTTTCCCCACTGCCTCAAGGAGCTCGGCGACGCCCTCGTCCCGGTGGGCAACCGTCAGCAGGACTGGCACCTCCCACCACTCTTTCCGGGGCGCGAGGTGGAGCATGTTCTCCAGCTCGTGCTGCAAGCTGCGGGCGCCGTCGCGGTCGGCCTTGTTAACCACCAGGATATCGGCGATCTCCAGGAGGCCGGCCTTCATCGTCTGGATCGTATCGCCGGCCTCCGGGACCAGGACGACCACGACGGTGTCGGCGGTGCCCATGATGTCCAGCTCCGTCTGGCCCACGCCCACCGTCTCAATCAGGATCAGGTCCTTGCCGAAGGCGTCCAGGAGGTGCACCACGGCCTGGGCGGTAATGGGTAGCCCGCCCTGGCTGCCGCGGGTGGCCATGCTGCGGATGAAGACGCCCTCGTCCAGGTAATGTCGCTGCATGCGGATGCGGTCGCCCAGGACCGAGCCGCCGGAGAAGGGGCTGGTGGGGTCCACGGCCACGATGCCGACGCTCAGGCCACGCTGGCGCAGGCGCCCGGCAAGCTGGTCCACCAGGGTGCTCTTCCCCGCACCCGGGGGCCCGGTGACGCCGACGGAGTAGGCGTGGCCCAGGCGTCCATAGAGGCGCGCCAGAACAAAGGGAGTCTCAGGGGCGTCGCTCTCCACCAGGGTGATCAGCCGTGCCAGGGCCCCCTGATTGCCCTGCAGCATGCGCTCAACAAGCGCCTCGACGGCGGAAGACAGCACGGTTTCGCTCCAGTTGCGCCGGTTCTCGGCAGGGTAACATCGGTCAAAAACGGTGTCAAGGAAACCGGCCCCTGGGACCGCTCCAGGCCCCATCTGTGCTATCCTAGCGAAGACCGTGGCAGGCATCGAAAAACGCTGGCGCAGCCAGCCCGCGAAAATCAGGCGGGCCTGGCGGCGGCTCTTGATGGAGGAGCGTGAATGGCTGGACAGCAACCAACCTGGCTGCCGGAGGTGGAGGACCTCCAGCGGCGGCGCGCCCGCGCTCTGGAGCTAGGCGGCGAGGAGCGGGTGCGCCGCCAGCACGAGCAGGGCAAGCTGACCATCCGCGAGCGCCTTGACCGGCTGGTTGACCCCGGCTCCTTCGTGGAGTACGGGGCCATAGCGGGCGGCACCGTGCGCGAGGACGATGGCAGCCAGCGCTTCGTGCCGGCCGGCTTTGTGGCTGGACTGGGGAAGATCAACGGCCGCTGGACAGCGGTCGGCGGCGAGGACTTCACCGTTCGCGGCGGCTCCGAGGGCGGCGCCGGGGGCCGCAAGGGCCGTCTGCTGCAAGAGCTGGCCCGGGACTATCGGGTGCCCCTGGTCTGGCTCCTGGACGGCGCCGGGGCCAGCGTCCGCAGCATCGGGCAGATGGGGTACTCGTCTCTTCCCAAGGGCCGGGGCTGGGCCGAATCGGCGAGCCTCTCGGGCCAGATCCCCCTGGTCTCCTGCGTGGTGGGCTCCATCGCCGGGGGCCCGGCCCTCACGGCGGTCATCGGCGACATCGTGATCATGGTCAAGGAAACCAGCCACATCTTCGCCGGCGGCCCTCCGCTGGTAGAGCGGTCGTTGGGGCATAAGGTGACCAAGGAGGAGCTAGGGGGCTCTCGCCTGCACACCGCCGTCAGCGGCGTGGCCGACCTGGAGGTCGCGTCCGAGGACGCCTGCCTCGCCACGGCCAGGGAGTACCTGAGCTACTTCCCCCAGAACTGCTGGGAGCTGCCCGCACGCGTGGACAATGGCGACCCGCCGGACCGGCGCGAGGAGGCCCTGCTGTCCGCGGTGCCCCGGAGCTACCGGCAGCTCTATGACATGCGCCCGATCCTGAAGGCGGTGGTGGACAGCGGCAAGCTCTTCGAAATCAAGCCCGCCTACGGCCCGTCCATGATCACCACCCTGGCGCGGCTCAACGGCTACCCGGTGGGCATCATCGCCAGCCAGCCCAGGGTGATTGGTGGGGCGATAGATGGGCCGGCGGCGGACAAGGGCGCTCACTTCGTCCAGCTCTGCGACGCCTTCCACATCCCCCTGGTCTTCTTCGTGGACTGCCCGGGCTTCATGATCGGCATCAAGGCCGAGAGCGAAGGGACGCTGCGCCGGGGCCTGCGGGTCACCCACGCCGTCGCCAACAGCCGCGTGCCCACCATCTCCGTGGTCATCCGCAAGTCCTACGGCATGGGAGGGGCGGCCTACGGGGGTGGCCTGGGGGCGCACCTGAACCTGGTCTGGCCCTCGGCCCAGTTCGGCTCCATCCCCATCGAGGGGGGCGTGGCAGCCGCCTACCGGCGCGTCATCGAGTCCTCGCCCGACCCCGACAAGACGCGGCGCGACCTGGAGGCGCAGCTCGACTCCATGCGCACGCCCTGGCGGGCGGCCGAGGCCATGGACGTGGAGGACGTGATTGACCCCCGCGACACCAGGCCCCTGCTCATCAAGTATCTGGATGTAGCCCGGGAGAAGACCCGCTACCAGCTCGGTCCTCGGGTCAGCTACGGCATCATGCCCTGACCCTGGCGACGTTGACACCATCGGGAGCGCAAACCATAATTGAATGGTTCCCGAGCAAGACAGGCGAAGAAGGAGAGGAGCCATGCGCCTTTTAGCAACGCGAATCGCGCCCCTTATAGCCGTTGTCACGCTGGTCGCCGCCGGCTGCGGCGGAGCGGCGGCGCCCACCGCCACCCCCGCTAGCCAGGTGCCCACGGCGACCCGCGCCCCGGCCGCCACGGCGGCCCCCGCGGCCGCCCCCACCGCCCCCACGC
>JACQGV010000011.1 GCA_016199375.1 Chloroflexota bacterium
AGCTGGAGCCGCGCGCCCAGGCGCTGGGTCAGCAGGCGCCAGCCCTCCCAGTCATCCTCGGCTAGGCCGTCCTCGATGCTGACGATGGGGTAGCGGGAGGCCCAGCGCTCCAGGTAGTCCACCATCTGCGCGCTGGTCAGGGTCGCGCCCTCCTTGGGCAGGACGTAGCGCCCGTCCTTGAAGAGCTCCGTGGCCGCCAGGTCCAGCGCCAGGCAGCAGTCGTGGCCAGGGCGGTAGCCCGCCGCTTCGATGGCGGCCAGCACCGCCTCCAGCGCCTGCTGGTTGCCGAGGCCGGCGGGGGCGAAGCCGCCCTCGTCGCCGATGCCGGTGGAGAGGCCACGTCCCTTGAGCACCTTCTTCAGCGCCTGGTAGACCTCCGAGCCCATGCGCAGCGCCTCAGCGAAGCTGACGGCGCCCACGGGCACGACCATGAACTCCTGGAAGTCCGTGGAGTCCTCGGCGTGCACGCCGCCGTTCAGTATGTTCATGAGCGGCACCGGCAAGGTCCGGGCGGCCACCCCGCCCAGGTGCTGGTAGAGGGGCTGCCCCAGGTAGTTGGCGGCGGCGTGGGCGACAGCCAGGGATACCCCCAGGATGGCGTTGGCGCCCAGGCGGCCCTTGTTGGGTGTCCCATCGAGGTCAATGAGGGCCTGGTCCAGGGCCACCTGGCTCAGGGCCGACAGCCCCCGCACCCGCTTGGCGATCTCCCCTTCCACGTAGGCGACAGCCTTGCGGACGCCCTTGCCCCCGTAGCGGGCGCGGTCGCCGTCCCGCAGCTCCACCGCCTCATGGGCGCCGGTGCTGGCGCCCGAGGGGACGGCGGCGCGGCCCGAGGTGCCATCGCCCAGCACCGCCTCCACCTCGATGGTGGGGGTGCCGCGGGAGTCGAGGACCTCCCGGGCGTGCAAGGCCTCGATCAGGTTCATGGGCTCCCTCCGCTGGCCAAAACCGCGGGATAAATCCCGCAGCATGAGGTCCGCTCTGCCATGCTGTAGGGATTATCCCACGGCACTCGCGGGCTGCTACTCCCACATCCTGGCCGCCGCCAGGGCCTTCTCCACCGCGTCCTCAGGGCCCGAGGCAAGGATGACCGGCGCCTCGGCCAGGCCCGGCGCCTGGAGCTTCCAGGTGCCCAAGCCGATCACAGCGCGGTTGTACATGCGGGCGTAGGCGATCTCCGAGAGGGTGCCATAGGCGCCGCCGACGGCGATGGCCGCCTGCCCCGTCAGGACCACGATGGAGTTGCGGGCCCAGCCCAGCCCGGTGACGATGGGTACGTCCACGTAGCGGTTGGCGGCGCGCCGGTCGGCCTCCGAAAGGATGCCGATGGTCAGGCCGCCGGCGGCCTGGGCGCCCCGGCAAGCCGCCTCCATGACCCCGCCGTGGCCGCCGCACACCAGGGCCGCCCCCCGCCGGGCCAGCTCCCGGCCCACGGCCTCGGCGGTCCTGGCCTCCTCCTCGGTGCACTGGCTGGCGCCGATGACGCAGATGAAGGGGCGGCTGGGCGGCATGGGCCTCCTAAGAAGTTTGTTCAAGACCCTCACCCCCTGTGCTCCCTCTCCCTTGCGGAGGGAGAGGGGGAGGGATTTGAACCTGGGGGCACATCCCCCAACCCCTTGCCCCTTCGGCTACGCTCAGGGTAAACTCCGGGGCAAGGCCCCTCTGGACACCCCTCAAGGGAAGATTTTGAACGAGCTCAAGGGTATCCTGAGAACTCAGCCAAGGCAGACTCAGCCCGGTATGACGCCGGAAGTCAGCATACAACGGCCTGGAGCGCCCTTCAACCGAGACGGGCGGGCCAGATGGGCTGGCGAGCTGGGCAGGTGGTTCAGAGCCCCGCGAGGCCAGAGCGCTACTCATCCGGCCTGCGGTTGAAACGATCCATGGCGGCGGCGATGCCCTCTACCAGGAGCGTCTTGATGGCGGCAACGGCCCTGGCGATGGCCTCCTGGGCTGGCGCGCGCTCGCCGGAGGTGAAGCGGCTCAGCACGTACTCCACGTCGGCACCCCGCTCCCCTGCCCGGCTGATGCCGATGCGCAGGCGCGGGAAGTCCTGGCTCCCCAGGCTGGCGATGATGGACTCCATCCCGTGGTGGCCGCCGGCGCTCCCGCGCTCCCGGATGCGGACGGCCCCCAGGGGGAGGTCCATCTCATCGTAGACAACCAGCAGATTCGACAAGGGGACTCGATGCTTGCGGAGCAGGGCGCTCACGGCCAGGCCGCTCAGGTTCATGTAGGTCTGGGGCAGGGCCAGAAGGAGGCGCTGGCCTTCCCAGACGCCCTCCCCCACCCGGGCCTGGCGCTCCCTGCGGCCCAGGCCGATGCCAAGGTCGCGGGCCAGGAGCTCCACGCAATCGAAGCCTACATTGTGCCGGGTGTGGACGTAGGAGCGGCCGGGGTTGCCCAGGCCAACGATGAGATGGGGAGAGGCGAAGACCTCATTCAAGGCGCAGGCGGACCTCCTTGCCCGGGTGCAGCGCCTGGGCCTGGGCGAAGCCCTCCCGCAGCAGCGCGGCCAGGGCCTGAACCACCTCGTCCACCTGGTCCTCGTCCACCACCCCAAAGCGCCGCGCTAGCTCCTGGAGGACAGGGGAGGACACTTCCACCCTCCGTTCGGCCGCCAGGAGCTCCTTGATAAAGGCCACGACCCGGTCATCCAGGACTTGTGCCAGGGGGTCCAGGCGGCTGCTCTGGATGACCTTGACGAAGCGGTCCACCTCCTCGCCGCCTGTTTGGGCCAGGAGCTGGCGTATGACGCGGGCGCTGAGACGCTGCTGCTGCTCCCGGAGCGCCCGGGCCAGCCGCTCATGCTGCTCGGCGAACTCCCTGGACGGGGGTGGAGAAGCAAGGCTGAGCCCGCACTGGGAGCAACGGGCCCCGGCCCCCAGGGGTGGCGGGTCGGCCGAGCACGGGGCCAAGGAGGTCAGAATAAAGGGCCAGCGCGCCGCAATCTCAGGGTCCACGGGGGGGCCAAGCTCGCTGATGGTGTTGAGGCGGGTCAAGGCGCGGGCCTGGGCCAGGCCCTCCCTGGCCAGCGCCTCCAGGCGGCGGCGCTCCTCCTGACAGGCCCGGTGGCGAAGGGCATATACCACCTGGTAACGCGAGCGGAAGAGGCCCCAGAGGGCCCGCAGGCTGGCCCAGAGGTAGGGGGTGCGCGCCAGGACGGGAAGGCTCAACTGCTCCAGGATCGTCTGGCGGTCTATCAGGAGATCCTCGTCATCGGGGCCCACCTCCGCGGCGGCCAGGAAGGCGCGGGCCGCCGCTATCTCCGGCGCCGCCTCCAGCATCTGGCCCAGCCCCCGGAGCAGGGCGCCGTCGGCGGCCATCGCCTCGGGCGCGGGATGGAGCGCCCAGCACCTCTGGAGGAACTGGCGCAGGTCCCGCGCCTCGGCCAGGGCCTGCAGCCGCTGCAAGACCGGGCGTAGCTCACCCAGAAGGCCCTCCATCTCGGCTGGCAGCGCCGCTAGCCGGGCCAGGCTGGCCGAGACGGACTGCTGGAGGGAAGCCAGGCCGTGAAAGAGCTCCACGGGCGTGGTGGCCTGCTGCTGGAACAGGGCCTGGGCCCACCCCTGCGCGTCGTCCCAGGTGGACTCAGCCTCCACCAGCGCGGCGGCGAGGCGCTCCAAGGCCTCCGGCCACCCATCGCGGAAAATCGCGCCCGGGGAGGGCAGCCCCGCCCCTCCTGCGACCAGGGAACCGGCGGCATAGGCGGCGAGGGAAGGCACCGGCGTGGCTTCCAGGTAGGGAGCCGGGCCATCCTGGAGGATGTGGCCAGGGACGCAAACGACAACTCCCTCCCGCACCTGCTCGGGGCGGGGCGGCTCCGCACCGGGAAGCAGCACCACCAGCCGGAACCGCGCGCCCTGGGGCCGTTCCCAGGCCCTCTCCCAGCGGTCAGCCACCAGCACCTCGCCCCGAGTCGGCACTCCGTGGACAACGGCGGACCAGGGCTGGGGTTGGTTCACCTGGCGCAGGTCAGGCCCCGGCACCGGGCCGCTGGGGGTGGTGGTCATGGTACCGTCCCGCCCCGATCTAGCGGGGCCGGCGGCGCGGCGCCGTGGGTGCGGAGGAGCCCATCCAGGCGCGCCCCATCTATGAGCTCGACGTTCCTGCCGGAGGCGAACTCAATGGCCGTGGGGGTGAAGCTGGCATCGGTCAGATAGAGCCCCTTGTGGGCGCGGCCCTGCAGCACCTCCGCGTAGAGCGCGCCCACCAGCAGCGCGTCCAGGGGCTCCTGGGACTCCATGCAGTGGATTATATAACGGCCCTGCAGGAGGGTCTGGGGGTTGTCGGCCTGCACCCGGATGCCACCCTGGGGCAGCGCCCGCACCTCCTGGACCTGGAAGCCCATCGCAGCCAGGAGGCCCAGGCAGCCGCCCTCGAAGGTGGTGTACTCGCGGGAGTAGGGCCGCTGGGCCAGCAGCCTGCTCCCCTTGAGGGCCTGAGCGTGGCGCACCAGGCCCAGGAGAAACAGCAGGCCGCCGGCGAGGGCCACGCCCAGCAGAAAGGGCAGCAGGAAAGCGGCCAGGCTGAGCCCCTGAACGGCCAGGGATACCGCTCCCGCCAGGGCCCCCGCCGCCAGGGAAGCCAGGAGGCCCGGGGGGAAGCGACGCCGCCTCACCCTAGGCCTGGCCATGCTGGCGCAGGGCGGCCAGGAAGGCCGCCTCGTCCCACACGGTGGCCCCTAGCTCCCGGGCCCGCTCCAGCTTGGAG
>JACQGV010000046.1 GCA_016199375.1 Chloroflexota bacterium
ACAGTCTAGCGCAAGGGCCTATGTCATCGCCAGCGGCGTTGTGCCGCCGTCACGCTCTCGGCTATCATGGCGCCACTGAATGGGTCCGGAGGTTGGCCATGAAAGAGTTCCGTGACTTTGTCGAAAGACTCGGCGCAGTTAAGGAGCCTTGCATAGAGCCCTAAACCGTTCGTGGTGAGCCCTTCGACAAGCTCAGGACAGGCTTGTCGAACCACGAACCTGCGCCCTTCGACAGGCTCAGGGCGAACGGGGCGCGTACCGAGTTTAGCAACCAGCGCAAGGCTCCTAAGTCCAATACCGGTGTTTCATAGCGTGTTATAGGAGGCAGCCGTGGCCCTCTTCATCACCGAGAAGCAGGTCGGTCAGCTCCTGAGCATGGACGCCGCCCTGGCGGCCGTGGAGGAGGCGGAGCGCCAGCTGGGCCTGGGACAGGCCCAGAACATCGCGCGGCGCCGGCTGCGGGCGGGCAACGCCCAGCTCCACCTGATGGCGGCGGCGCTGCCCTCGGCGGGGGTGCTGGGTTACAAGGCCTACACCGTCTCGCGCCAGGGCGCGAAGTTCCTCTACATGCTGTACAGCGCCGAGACCGGCCAGCTCCAGGCCATCATCGAGGCCGACCGGCTGGGGCAGATGCGCACCGGCGCCGCCAGCGGCGTGGCGACCAAGTACATGGCGCGCCGGGACGCCAGCGTGCTGGGGGTCTTCGGCGCCGGCTGGCAGGCCCGCAGCCAGGTCGAGGCGATCTCGAAGGTGCGGTCGCTGAGCGAGGTGCGTGTCTTCAGCCGCAAGGCCGAGCACCGCGAGGCTTGCGCCCGCGAGCTTTCGACAGCCCTGAGGCTGAAGGTGGTGCCGGTGGCCGAGCCCAAACAGGCGGTCCAGGGCTGCCAGATTGTGGCCACCATCACCACGGCGCGGGAGCCTGTTTTCGAGGGCACCTGGCTGGAGCCGGGCACCCACATCAACGCCGCCGGCTCCAACTACCTCATCAAGGCCGAGGTGGACAACGAGACCCTCAAGCGCTGCGCCATCATCGTCACCGATACCCTGGAGACGGCGCGGCTGGAGTCGGGCGACCTGCTGGGGCCCATCGAGCGCGGCACGGTGCGCTGGGAGCAGGTGTGGGAGCTGGGCGACGTGGTGGCGGGGCTCAAGCCCGGCCGCCGCAGCGAGCAGGACATCACCCTGTTCGACTCCCACGGCCTGGCGCTGTGGGACACCGCCGTCGCCGCCGAGGTCTACAAACAGGCGCGAGCGCAAGGCGTGGGGACGGAGGTGGGGGTGTAGGTACACGAATTGACTGAGAGCCATGATCAAACTCGACCCATCTGACCCTAGCCGTCGCCGACTACCGCGCCTCGCGGGACTGGTACATCAACACCCTGGGGCTGAAGCTGGAGTTCGAGGCACCGGAGCGGCGCGCGGCGGCGGTCCAGGACGGGTTCAGCTTCACCCTGTTTCTGGAGGAGACGCCGGGCCCTGCTCCGCCGCCGAGCTGCATCCTGACCTTTCAGGTGGACGACGTGGAGGCCAAATATCGCCAGCTCATAGTGGCCGGGGTGAGCTTCGTGCACCCTCCCCAGAGGGTCTTCTGGGGCTACGGTGCGGAGCTCCGGGACCCTAGTGGCTACAGCATCTGGCTCTGGGACGAAAAGACGATGCGCGAGAAGGGTAGGGGCTGAGGTCAGGGAGGGTGGCGGGGTTCAGGGCGGGCATAGCTGGTGCCTGGAGGTCGTTGATTGTGCGATACTCAGGATATACAATGTAATCACGTTGGAGCCCAGGAGCATGGGGACAGATGAAGGCTCGCATAATCAGAATCGGCAACTCCCGAGGAATCCGTCTGCCAAAGCCGTTGCTTGCCGAGGCCCAGCTGGCCGAAGAGGTGGAGCTACGAGCTGAACCAGGCCGCATCGTGATCAGGTCAGCACGCCGCCCACGGGCGGGTTGGGCAGAGGAAGCGCGGCGTATGCACGAGCTGGGTGAGGACCAGCTGCTGGATGAGGCGACTCCCACGCGGTTCGACCAGGAGGAATGGGAGTGGCAGTAAGCAGGCCCACGGTATCGCGCGGGGACGTATACCTGGTGCGGCTCGACCCCACCCGAGGCAGCGAGATACGCAAGACACGGCCCTGCCTGGTCATTTCGCCAGACGAGATGAACCGTTACCTACGCACGGCCATCGTTGCGCCGCTGACTACAAGTGGGCGCGTCTTTCCGTGGCGCATGGAAAGCCATTTCCGCAATCGTGTCGGGTTGGTTGCGCTGGATCAGCTTCGCACCGTTGACAGGGAGCGCCTGGTGCGCCGGCTGGGACGCCTGGATCCTGCAACCATCTTGGCTGCTCTCGCTACGTTGCAAGAGATGTTCGCTCAATAGGACTCCCGCAGAGCAGGTGACCATGGCCAAAACTGAAGTCGCAACCCTGGCCGGCGGGTGCTTCTGGTGCCTGGAGGCGGTGTTCGAGCAGCTGTGCGGCGTCGAGAGGGTGGTGTCCGGCTACGCCGGCGGCAGCGTGCCGGACCCGACGTACCGCCAGGTGTGCGCGGGCACCACCGGCCACGCCGAGGTGGTGCAGGTCACGTTCGACCCCCAGGTCATCTCCTTGCGCGAGCTGCTGGAGGTCTTCTTCACTATCCATGACCCCACGACATTGGACCGCCAGGGCGCCGACGTGGGCACCCAGTACCGCTCGGCCATCTTCTACGGCTCGCCGGAGCAGGAGGCCACCGCGCGGCAGGTGATCGCCGAGCTCAGCGCGGCACACATCTGGGAGGAGCGCATCGTGACGGAGCTGAAGCCCCTCACGGCGTTTTACCCAGCCGAGGAGTACCACCGGGAGTATTATCGCCGGAACCCAGACCAGCCCTACTGCCAGGTGGTGATCGCGCCCAAGGTCGCCAAGCTCCGCCAGGAGTTCCTGGCGAAGCTGAAGCTATGACCAGCCCCCCCGATCTCAAGGAATCCGGGGGCATGCAAGCCCCGTGGCCGGTCGCTCGTGAGTCGGCGCTTCGACAAGCTCAGGACGAACGGTTAATCTTCCGTTCGTGGTGAGCCCTTCGGCGGGCTCCCAGGGCGCACCCGGCTGTTGCCCGCCGCCTGCCCCTGTGGTAGTATCCTGGCCTTTGGGCGCTGACGCCCCACTCAACGTGAGGCCCTTCGACAAGCTCAGGGCGAACGGATGGGGCCAGGGGGGCTGGCGCAAGGCCCTTCCCTTAGACAGGCTCCCTTCCTATGCTCAGGGCAGGCAGGGCGAACGGATGGGGCCAGGAGGACTGCTGCGGGCCCTCCGCGCGACAGGCTCAGGATAAACAAGGCTCAGAACAGGAGCACACCTTGAAGATACACGAGTACCAGGCCAAGGCCATCTTCGCCCAGTTCGGCATCCCTGTTCCCAAGGGGAGGGTCGCCGCCACGCCCGCCGAGGCGCGGGCCATCGCCCAGGAGCTGGGCGGCAAGGCGGTGGTGAAGGCCCAGGTCTACGCCGGCGGACGGGGCAAGGCCGGCGGCGTCAAGGTGGTCGCCTCGCCCCAGGAGGCGGAGCAGGTAGCCGAGCGCCTGCTGGGCAAGCCGCTGGTGACGCACCAGACGGGCCCCCAGGGAGTCGTCGTGCGCCGGGTGCTGGTGGAGGAGGCCACCGCCATCCAGAAGGAGCTATACCTCAGCGTCGTCATTGACCGCGCCCGCCAGTGCCCGGTTATGATGGCCAGCGAGGCGGGCGGCGTGGACATCGAGGAGGTGGCTGCCAAGACCCCGGAGAAGATCCTGCGCCAGCCCATTGACCCCATCGCCGGGTTTCAGCTCTACATGGGGCGTCGGCTGGCCGCGGGCATGAACATCCCCGCCAACCTGGCGCGCCCGGCGGGCGCTCTGATGGAGTCCCTCTACAAGGTTTTCTCGGCCAGGGACTGCTCCCTGGCGGAGATCAACCCCCTGGTCATCACCGCCGACGGGCGGGTGCTGGCCCTGGACGCCAAGCTCAACTTCGACGACAACGCCCTCTTCCGCCAGGCCGAGGTGAAGGGCCTGCAGGACTACAGCGAGGACGACCCCTTGGAGGTGGAGGCCAGCAAGGCCGGCATCACCTATATCAAGCTGGACGGCACCGTGGGCTGCATGGTCAACGGCGCCGGGCTGGCCATGGCCACCATGGACGCCGTGTTGCTGATGGGGGCGCGTCCGGCCAACTTCCTGGACGTGGGCGGCGGCGCCAGTCACCAGCAGGTCCAGGAGGCATTCAAGATCATCATGAAGGACCCCAGCGTGGACCGGGTGCTCATCAACGTCTTCGGCGGCATCCTGCGCTGCGACATCGTCGCCACGGGTGTCATCGAGGCCGCCAGGGAGCTGGGCGGCGTCCGGGTCCCCATGGTGGTGCGGATGCAGGGCACCAACCGCGACGAGGGCAAGCGGATGCTGGCCGCGAGCGGCCTGAAGGTGGCCCTGGCCGACGACCTCAAAGAGGCGGCGCGGGCGGTGGTAGCGGCCAAGAAGTAAGGGGCCGCAGTGGTCGCGCTATGCCCATCGTGCAGATAGACGAAGAGGTCGAGATCCTGGACCTGGACCGGACGCCTAAGGCCCGCGCCCAGTGGGTGGGCCTCATCGCTCAGACCAGCGGCCTCTGGGAATGGTACGGCAAGCTGGAGAACCCTTTCCCTCCCAAGGTGGAGTTCATCATCGGCAAGCACTACATCCTGCGCCGACGCAACGGCAGGGAGGGCCAGGTGAGCATCCGCAGCAAGGATGCCTCGCCCTACGGCGTGACCTTCGACTTCTGGGGCGAGGGGCCGCCGCCGGGCGCGGAGTGAAACTGAGGAGCCCTGC
>JACQGV010000045.1 GCA_016199375.1 Chloroflexota bacterium
CGCCAGCACCAGCGCCAGCAGCGCCTCGCCGATGACCCCCGCCGGCGGCACCTGGCAGATGTCGCTGCGCTCGTAGTGCGCCTGCACCTCCGCGCCCGTCACCAGGTCCACGGAAGGGAGCGGATTCGTCATAGTTGAGATGGGCTTCACCACCGCCCGCACCACCACCGGCTCGCCGTTGGTCATGCCCCCCTCGATGCCGCCGCCGCGGTTGGTGCGGTGGCGCCAGGGGCGCTCGCCCGGCCGCGCGGGCTCGATGACATCGTGGACGTCGCGGCCGTAGAGGCCCGCCGAGGCGAACCCCAGGCCCAGCTCCACGCCCTTGACCGCGTTCAGCCCCAGGAACATCTGGCCGATGCGCCCGTCGAGCTTGCGGTCCCACTGGGCGTGGCTGCCCAGGCCGATGGGCACACCCTCGGCCACCACCTCGAAGACGCCGCCGACGGTCGTGCCCAGCTCCTTCGCCCGGTCTATGGCGGCCATCATCTCCTTCTCGGCCGGCGGGTCGGCGCAGCGGACGGGGGAGGCCTCGATCCGCTCCCAGTCCAGGGGTCCTTCTGTGGGGGCCACGACGCCGCCGATGGCGACCGTGTGGCTACGGAGGGTGATGTCGAACTCCTCCAGAAAGCGCTTCGCCACCGCGCCGGCGGCCACCCGCGCCGCCGTCTCGCGGGCGCTGGCCCGCTCCAGGATAGGCCGCACATCGTCGAGGCCGTACTTGATGGCGCCCGCCAGGTCGGCGTGGCCGGGGCGCAGCCGGGTCACCTTCTCCACCGGCTTGTCCACGGGCGCCACGCTCATCTTCTCGGTCCAGTTGACCCAGTCCTTGTTCCAGATGAGCAGGGCGATGGGCGAGCCCAGGGTGAGGCCGTGGCGGACGCCGGAGAGGAGCTCGGCCCGGTCCTGCTCGATCTGCATGCGGCCGCCCCGTCCGTAGCCCCGCTGGCGGCGCGCCAGGTCGCGGGCGATGTACTCCTCGGACAGGGGCAGGCCGGCGGGGACGCCCTCGACGATGACTGACAGGCCCCGGCCGTGGGACTCGCCGGCGGTCAGGAAGCGGAACATCTAGCCCTGCTCTGGGGGGGAAGCAGGCCCGCTGGAGGGGGGCGCGTCCGTGGCCGCGGGCGCTGCCGGGCCCGCGGCCGCGGCGTCGCGGGACGGGGCTGAGGGCGGCTGTTCGCCCGCCGTCGCTTCGAAGGCGTTGAGGCCCAGCTCGGCGGCCCGCGCGTCTAGGCGGCGCCACAGCCACCAGCCGATGGCCGCGAGGGCCAGTAGCGTCAGGATAACTTGCCAGGGCATAGCTCCTCCGTGCAGGCACTATAGCATCGGCCCCGAACGGGGGTCAAACGCGGAGAAGCCGGAGGTGGCGGCTGACCATGCTCCTGGGTGCTGCTGGTGAGTTCCTCACCTTTGCGTTACTATTTCCTCAAGTTGGTTGAGGTGGTAGCTCCATGGCCGCGACCAGGCCCCTGTCGTCAGAGCCACCCGGAGAACACATCCGTATGGCTGAATTGCTGGGGGCGTTTTCGCTGGCCAGCGACCTGGCCGTGGGACTGC
Organism: Chloroflexota bacterium; assembly: GCA_016199375.1. Taxonomy (GTDB): domain Bacteria; phylum Chloroflexota; class Dehalococcoidia; order SHYM01; family SHYM01; genus JACQGV01. The sequence continues at coordinate 1,558 of JACQGV010000045.1, forward strand.
AGGCGGACCACGGGGCAAGATCGTGCTACATCGCGATGCACATCGCCAGGGAGCTGGGGCTTTCCCCGGAGCAGCGAACTCACCTCTACTACGCCGAACTGCTGAAGGACGCTGGCTGCACCGCCTATACCAGTCAGTTAGCCACCTTCTGGCTCGGCGACGAGATCGCCGCCAAGAAGGAACTGCAGTTCTTCCGCGACTCCCACAATCCCCTTAGCGTTTTCCCCTGGATCGTGCAATACGTGGCTCTCGGAGCCTCGCTTCCCACTCGGGCGACGCGCATCGCGGACTTCTTGATAAACGGCCGCGCGTTCATGCGGGAGGGGTTTGAGAGCACGTGCCAGGTGGCCACCCGCATTGCCCAACGGTTGGGTATGCCTCAACCAGTCCAGGACGCCCTGATGCAGATTTTTGAGCAGTGGGACGGCAGGGGGATGCCCCGGGGAGCCCGGGGCCAGGGCATCCCCCTCATCTCCCGCATCGTGCTGCTAACGAGCTTCCTGGAGGTCTTCCACCGGGTGGCAGGCCGTGAGGCGGCGAAGCGAGTGGCCCTGGAGGGGCGGGGTAAGGCCTTTGATCCCGCGGTGGTCGACGCCTTCCTCTCGGCGGCTCAAGACGAAGCACTTTGGAGGGGATGGGAACAGCAGCGGGTCTGGGATACGGTGCTCTCCCTGGAGCCGGAGGAGTCACCCCACCGGTACGTCGGGGAGGAAAAGCTGACCGACGTGGCCCTGGCCTTTGCCGATTACGCTGACCTGAAATCGCCCTACATGGCTGGCCACTCCCGCCGAGTAGCCGAGGTCTCCGAGCGCATCGCCCGCAGGATGGCGCTCTCTGAGCGACAGGTAGCCGTCATCCAGCGCGCCGCCCTGGTGCATGATATTGGGCTGGTGGCCGTCCCCTCCTTCGTGCTGAACAAGCCGCCGGGCGAGCTCGCCGCGGCGGAGTGGGAGCAGGTCCGGCTCCATCCCTACCACTCCGAGCGCATTCTGTCCAAAGTCCCTGCCCTGAAAGCTGTTATCCCCATTGTGGCAGCGCACCACGAACGGATGGACGGCCAGGGGTACCACCTGGGGATTCCCGGCTCTCAGATACCGCCGGAGGCGCGGATTATCGCCGCGGCGGACCGCTTCGACGAGCTTTCGCGTGACATGCCCGACCACCCTGCCCTTGAACCTGACGAGGCCGTCAGGGTGATGCGCCAGGAGGCGGTCTCCGGCTTTGCGCCCGATGTCCTTCAGGCCCTCGTGGAGGACCTCGGCGGGGTGAGCCAGCCCTCGCGGCCGCGGGCCCGCCGGCAGGAGTGGCCGGCGGGGCTCACTGATCGAGAGGTAGAGGTTCTCCGTCTGGTGGCAAAGGGCCAGAGCAGGAGGCAGGCGGCCAAGGCCCTTTTCGTGAGCGAAGGCACCATCCGCTCCCACCTAGAGCATATCTACAGCAAGACCGGCATTTCCAATCGGTCTGCTGCCACCCTGTTTGCCATAGAACACGAGCTGCTCCGCTGAGGGAATGTCGCCTCCCGAAACCTGCTTTCCCCCGGCATTCTCCGCAGACCACTGAGTTCACCAGCAAGGCCTGCCCGTTTGCGTGGCGAGTTGGGTGCCAAGAGGCTCGCCCCTCCCTCAAGAATCTGACGAACGTCCGATGTCCGGGCCTCGCGCATGCTCCACAATGAAGCCAACTTCGAGGAGGAGGTGTCAAATGGCAACGGCAACGGTCGTCAATGGGTTGAGCGTCCAGGGGATCCAGGACATGGTGGAGATGGTGAAGGCACAGCCCCAGGTAGCCAGGGCGGTCTTCTACGCCACCACCATCTGGAGAAGCGGGTTCAACAACGAGGCCACTGTCAAGGTCTTCTCTATGGGTGGTGCCAGGAACGACACCTCCCGCAAGCAGCCCTTCCGAATAGTGGGGGACCACCCGCAGGAGCTCCTGGGAACCGACAGGGGCCCGAGCTCGGTGGAGCTGCTGCTCTCGGCTCTCGGGCACTGCCTGGCTTCGGGTTGGGCCACCTATGGCGCGGTTATGGGCATCCTCGTCGAGGGGCTCCGCGTGGAGGTGGAGGGCGACATTGACCTCCAGGGCATGCTAGCCCTGCCAGAGCCCGGGGTCGTACCGCCCGGCTTTCAGGAGATCCGGGCCACGTACTACGTCAAGAGCGGGGCTCCCAGGGAGCAACTGGAGCAGCTGGCCAAGATGTCTGAGGACCTCTCTCCCACCCGGCACTCCCTGCGGGCGGTCAAGTTCTCCTCTCATCTGGTCATCGAAAAGTAACAAGCGACATCTGCGGGGAATCCTTGCGGGCCCACTCCAGATGTAACCAAGAGCACTTTGGTCTGATGCTGGGCGAGGTTCTGGCCCTGGGCAGTTGCTACAGGGCCAGAACCTCTATCCATTCCCCGGGAGGTGCCTTGGTCTGGGCTCAAGAGGTCCCGGCAGTATGGGAACAGCGTAGCGGCTACGCGCCCACCCCCAGCGCCTGGCGGGCCGCCGCCAGCATCACGTCCTCGGGCGGCTGTCTCCCCGTCCACAGCCGGAACGAGGCGACGCCCTGATAGACGAGCATCGGCAGGCCCCCCAGGGTGCGGGCGCCGGCGCGCCGGGCCTCCTCCAGAAGGGGGGTCAACGGCGGATTATACACCAGGTCGTAGACGAGGACGGCCTTGGGGATGAGCCCCGCCGCCAGGGGCGAGACGCCCTCGAAAGGCCCGTGGGCCATGCCGATGCTGGTGCAGTTGACCACCAGATCGCAGTACCAGAGCAGGGCGCCGATAGGCTCGGCCTCCCAGGGCAGCACCTCAGTCTCGACCTCCACGGCTGCCAGGTCATCAGCCAGGGCCCGGGCGCGTCCTGGGGTGCGATTGGCGATGGCGATGCTGCGCGCTCCGGCCTCGGCCAGGGCAAAGGCGACCGCCCGCGCCGCGCCCCCCGCGCCCAGGAGGAGGGCACGGCGGTCCTGGGGGTCGAAGCCCCCGTCCTCGCGGAGCGCCCGCAGGAAGCCGCCGCCGTCGGTGTTGTGGCCCACAAGCCGGCCACCCACATTGACGATGGTGTTCACCGCGCCGAGCTGCCGGGCCTCGGCGTCCAGCTCATCCAGCAGCGCCAGCACGGCCTCCTTGTGGGGCACGGTGACGTTGGCGCCCAGGACGTCGGGCTTGCGCAGGCTGGCCACCCGCTCGGACAGGCGGTCGTAGGGCGTCTCCCAGGCCTCGTAGCGCGCTCCCACGCCCAGGGCGTCGAAGGCGGCCTGGTGCATCGCGGGCGACACGCTGTGCCGCAGCGGATAGCCGATGATGCCGGCGCGGCGCTGTGTTGGGGACATGAGGCTCCGTGATGGCGTTGGCGACCCTATTCACACGAAAAGGCTGACTTCGCTTATCCGCAGGTACTTGGGATCAGGAAGCCCAACGCGCCTGCCCGCGAGGTCGCGGTACTCGTGGACGAGGGCGAAGGGCTTCCCATCCAGCCAAACATACTCTACGATAAGGCTGGTGGCGCCGGCTGGAAGATGGCCTACGAAGTGCTTACCTTGCCAGTATACTCGCGCTGAGATGAAGCCCTTCTCTAGTTTTTCGAGGAGCTGCAGCTCGCGGAACAGGGCCCGCAATAGCTCCTTGGTGACACGGACAGGCACCAAGTTTGGCATTAGATTCGGAGGGAGCCAAGATGGAAGTCTTTGATCAAGAGTTGCATCTCGTGCTGTCCGCCTACGCACGCAGCCAAGTGACGCTTCCAGCGCTCAAAGAATGGCTTGCCACAGCCATCTGGAGACTCCTGGAATCACCCTCCCCACTGGATCGCATGGTGGTCGGCGAACTCGAGTTGGCCCTGAGCGCGCATGACTCTGGGCAACTTGATGAAGAGGGACTTAAGCGACAGGCTGAAGCGCTCTTATTCATCCTGGATGCGGTACGCCTGCGTCTCCACGGCACAATGGCTATGAGTGTGTCTTGATAGCGTAGTACGATTCGAACCCTATATCTTTGATCTCCACTAGACCACGGCGCTTCAGGTAGTCCATTCGAAGCGAGAATGCCAGCACTGTACCTAGACTATTCTTGTCGTAATGGATGGACTTGTTTCTAAGATTGAGTTGCCCTATGACCTCCCCTAGAGTGAATGCCTGATGTGGGTCAGAGCGAAGAACGGCCAGTATCCCCTCGTGGAGGCTATCTAACCCCTTTTCAAACTGCTCCCTCGATATAGGCATACTTACCTCGCCCCCGCTACAGACTCCCTAGGACTTATTGTACCTTGTGGCGCTTGCTGTCCAAATACTCCTGCAGGATGACGGCGGCGGCGGCGGCGTCCTCCATCTGGCGGCGGCGCTTGCGCCGGACGCCCGCGTCCCGCAGCGCCTCCCGCGCCGTGGCGGTGCTGAAGCGCTCGTCGTGGGTCAGCACCGGCAGCGCCGTGCGGCGCTGGAGCCCCCGCACGAAGGCTTGCGTCTCCCGGGCCTGGGCGCCCGGCTGGCCGCCGGGCAGCAGGGGCAGTCCCACCAGGAATGCCTCCGCCTCCAGCGACCGCGCCAGCTCCAGGAGACGGTCCCAGTGGGCGCCGTGGGGCGAGCGCAGCACCACCTCCACGGGCGTGGCGATGAGTCCCGTGGGGTCGCTGACGGCGACCCCGATCCGCCTCGCGCCCACGTCGAGGGCCAGGATTCGCTTGGGGGGGCCGGGCACGTCCATGTTACGGCTGGGGCCGGGCGCGCTCCCGCACCAGCTTCTCCACCAGGCGCAGCGCCTCGTCCAGCTTGGACTTGTCCTTGCCGCCAGCCTGGGCCATGTCGGGCCGTCCGCCCCCGCCGCCGCCGGCGATAGCCGCCACCGCCTTCAGAATCTCGCCCGCGTGGTAGCCCTTAGCCACCAGGTCGGGCGTGACCACGGCCACGAACTGGGGCCGCTCGTTGGCGACGGCGCCCAGGACGATGACGGCGCTGCCCAGTTGGTCCCGCAGCCAGTCGCCCATCTGGCGCAGCGCCTCCGGGGAGCCCGCGGGCACCCGCGCCGCCACGACCCGCACCTCCCCCACCCGCTGCGCCTTGCTGAGCAGGCTGTCCATGGTGCTCTTCAGCAGCTCCCGCTCCAGGCTCAGGGAGCGCCGGCGCTCCTGCTCCAGCTCGGCCGCCAGGGACGCTACCTTCTCGGCTGCCCGGTCGGGCGCGGTGCGCAGGTGCCTGGCGATGGCCTCCAGCGCCTCGAGGCGCCGGCGCACCAGCCCCTGGGCGGCGCGCCCGGTGACCGCCTCGATGCGCCGTACGCCGGCGCCGATGGAGCTTTCGCTCACAATCTGGAACAGCCCGACCTGGCCGGTGGCCGTGCAATGGGTGCCGCCGCACAGCTCCTTGCTGAAGGCGCGCTCGCAGGGGGCATCCGTCGTGGCGGGCGTCTCGCAGACCTCGACGACGCGGACCTTATCGCCGTATTTCTCGCCGAAGAAGGCCAGCGCCCCCTGGGCGAGGGCCTGGGCGTAGGTGGTCTCCTGGGGCCGCACCCGCAGGTCGGCCAGCACCTTCTCGTTCACCAGCTCCTCCACCCGGCGCAGCTCCTCGGGGCTGAGGGGCGCCAGGTGGCTGAAGTCGAAGCGCAGCCGGTCGGGGGCCACCAGCGAGCCCGCCTGGGCCGCGTGCTCGCCCAGCACCTGGCGCAGGGCGGCGTGGAGGAGGTGGGTGGCGGTGTGGTTGCGCATGATATCGGCGCGGCGGGCGGCGTCCACCCTGGCCAGCACGGCATCCCCGACGCTAAGCCGACCCCGCGCCTTGCCACGGTGGACGATGACCCCGCCGCCCGGGCGCTGGGTGTCCTCCACCAGCAGGGAGCCCTGCTCGCCCGCGATCTCGCCGGCGTCGCCGACCTGGCCGCCGCCCTCGGGATAGAAGGGCGTCTCCATCAGGATGGCCTGGGCTTCCTGCCCGTCCTCGACGGCGTCCGCGGGCTGGCCACCGACGAGCAAAGCCACGATGGTGCTCGGGTGCTCCAGTGTCTGTTCTGAGCCCGCCGAAAGAGCCTGATAGCCGACGAAGCCGGTGGGCGGCAGGCCCAGAGCGGCGAGCGCCTCGGCGGCCGCGGCGCCGGTGCCGAAGAGGGCGGCGCTGGCGGCGCGTGATTGCAACTGATCCGCTTTGAGCATTTCCTCAAACCCTGCGCGGTCCACCTGGAGGTTGTGCTCCGCTGCCTCATCCTGGATTATGTCAATGGTAATGCCATAGGTTCCATGAAGAACGAAGGCGTTCTGTGCCGGAATCACATTTGATTCCGACGACAGAGACGGGATTACTTCGATCTCCCCTCTACCTACAGGACGCAGAAACGTGTCGTGGCCTGGCGGAGCCTCCTTCTTCTGACGCACGATTTCGTGAATGAGGGGCAAGCCACGTTCCAGGGTCTGATGGAATCCCTCCTCCTCCGTCCGCAGTACCCGCTGGACGAAGTCGCGGTTGCGCGCTAGCTCGGGATAGTAGGGGCCGAGCTTCTCGATGACGGCTTCGGCCACCTGCCCCAGGAAGGGCTCGCGCAGCCCCAGGGATAGCCCAAAGCGCACCGCCCGGCGCAGCACGCTCCGCAGCACATAGCCCTGCTTCTCATTGCTGGGCACGATGCCGTCGGCGATGAG
>JACQGV010000044.1 GCA_016199375.1 Chloroflexota bacterium
CCGTTGGTGTTCACCGGCAGCTCGCCCTCCAGGCTGAAGACGCCCGCGGCAGCGTACTCGCCACCCTTCCCTCGCGGCGCCAGTCCCATGTCCTCATAGAAGGCCATCTCCACCACCGTGAAGGCGTCATGCATGGCGATGACGTCCAGCTCTTTCAGGGGGTTCTTGATGCCCGCGTTGCCGTAAGCCATCCTGGCCGCATAGGTGTTCTCGTCGAAGTGCACCCAGTCGTAGTTGGAATCCAGGCGGCCTCTCTTCGTCCCCACGCTCATCCCGTTGCCCTTCAGCACGATGTAGTCGTCCCGGAACTTCTTGGCCAGCTCGGGCGTGGTAATGACGGCCGCCGCCGCCCCGTGGGGCGAGCAGCAGCAGTCGTGCAGGCCGAAGGGCCAGGAGATTACGGGCGCGTTCATATAGGTGTTCATGTCTATCTCTTTATGGAGGTACGCCTTGGGGTTCAGCATGGCGTTGTGGTAGTTCTTGATGGCGATGGAGCCCAGGCCGATCTTGGCCTGCTCGTATGTGAGGCCGTAGTGGTGCATATAGCGGGTGACGAAGGTGGAGAAGGTGCCCGCCGCGGGACCGGAGAAGACCGTCTCTTCACCCACCAGCCAGCCGAAGCTGCCATTGAGGACTCCGCGCTCGGCCCTCGCCGCGTCGCTGCCAGCCGTGAACCCGGCTACCAGCGCGATGTCGTACAGGCCGCCCGCCACGAAAGCGGCGGCGTTGCGGAAGGTGTCGCTGCCGGTGGCGCACCAGTTCTCGATCCTGGTCACGGGCACGAAGTTCAGCTTCAGGGCATGGGCCAACGTCTGGCCGGTGATACCACCCCCCAGCCAGCCGGCCTGGATGTCGTCCTGGCTTACGCCGGCGTCCGCAAACGCCTCGTAGCAGGCCTCCACCAGCAGGTCCTCGCCGGTCTTATCGAAGTGGTCATCGTACTTGGTGCAGCCCATCCCGATGATGGCCACCTTGTCCCGCATGTTCTCCATAACCAGCCTCCTGCTGCAAGCGTGATGGCACCATGGTAAGGCGGCCCTACCGGGAAGCGCAAGCCGCCCCCCCCCCGCCTCGGAGGCGCCGCCAGGCGCAGGGCCAGACTGAAAGCCCTCCGCAGGGACCAGCGCCTCGATCCCAACGGAGCGCCCGCGTCTCGTGGCCCAGACGCGGCTATAGTTAGCCCTTGATCAGGGACCGCAGGCGGTTGATGATCGCCTGGCGGGGAGCGTCCTTCTTGGGCACCCGGTTCACGATGCGCGGTGGGGGAGGCGGCGGGCCACCCCCGGAGGCCTTCATCAGGGTGATGCCCTCCTCGTCCTCTTCCAGCCAGTAGCCGAACTCTTCCTGCTGCGGGGTCAGGCCGCCTTCGATGATCCTCGCCCCCGGGGTTGGAGTCCGCCGGCCCTCCAGGTTCATAGCTCGACCTCCTGCCACACTGGTCTGCTGGGCTATTATGCACCACCTGGCAAGGGAAGGGCCATCCCCTCGCTGGGCCTGCGTCTGCCTGCAGCTCGCGCCGCTCGCCCCCTGACCTCGCCGATGGCCAGCGGGCGCGGGCGCTACTTGCTCATGAGAGACCGCAGGCCGTTGATTAGCTGCTTGCGGTTCCCCTGGGTCTTGGGGACGCGCGCCATCTCATTGCGGACCTCGTCCCCCTGCTCGGTGGGAGACGTCTTGTAGAGGACCATGAACCTATCGTCCTCCAGCAGCTCCCAGCCCATCTCCTCCTCCATGGAGCTGAGGGCACCCTCCACCGCCTTTTCGCTGGCGTCGCGAATCGCCTCGTCCTCGTTGGTCCTGCCCTTGATCTCAGCCATACCACCCCTCCCTCTGCCACCTGACAGGTCGGCCGCAGCAGCCAAGCACCCGGCGGGGCTCATCCACGCCACACCCGCAACCTGATTCTGCTCGCGGGGGACCGACTCGTGGGAGATTATACCAGAGTGCGAGAGCGGCTCACAACCGAGCTAGCCCATATAGACTAGCCATTTGGCCTGACTAGCCTGGGTAGCAGCTTTATTGGGGCCTAGACCTATTGACCTTAATGGGCTACTGAGCGTATACTAGAAAGTGATGCCAAGTTGAGGGCCAGGCTGGGCAGGGCCAGGGCTCGCGCAGGGCTCCTGGACCCCGCCCGGTGAACTTGAGAGTCGTGGTGGTCGAGCCACGGCCGGCCCAGGTATCAGGGCCAACCGCGAGAAGCTGTAGGAGGAGCCGTAGATGTGTAGAATGTGCGACTGGTTGGGCGAGGGAGAGATCTGGTACAAGAACCCCAAGAATTTCTCCAACCGCCTCTACAAGCTGCGTGAGCCGGGCAAGAAGCCCCAGGCGGCCATGCAGTCCGAGGGCAGTGGCGGGCGGCTCCACGACGCCCTTGAGGCTAAGGCCGATGGCGACGAGGAGACCTTCAACCGCATCATCGGCGAGATGAACAAGCGCGATGCCAAGCGGCCGGGCTGCCACACCCTGCCGCTGAACGACGCCGTCGAGGTCATCACCAAGATCGGGACCCCCGTGGGCGCCATGATGTGCATCTGCCGCAAGGGC
>JACQGV010000051.1 GCA_016199375.1 Chloroflexota bacterium
GCTTTCTGGGGCCCGGCCAGCTGGAGCTGATGCACGCCCTGGGGTTCGCGAGCGGGCGTGGCCGCCGGAAGCTGGAGGGCATACCCTATCGGCTGGGCGCAACCGGCAGCCCCATCCTGGAGGGGTGCTGGGGCTACCTGGACTGCCGGGTGGTGAACCAGATGGACGGGGGCGACATGACCTGCTTCCTGGCCGAGGTCGTGGACGGCGCGACGGTGGGGGAGGCGCAGCCCTTGTGGTGGCAGGAGGCGCGGGCGCGGATGCCCGCGGCGTGGCAGCGGGAGTGGGACGTCAAGATGCAGCTGGAGGTCGCCTTCTCGCGGGAGCACATGGATGAGATACAGCGCTAGTGTCCTGTTTCACTAGTCCGTTGAAAAAAGTCGGCGCGAGCAGGCGACTCTCGCGCCATCTCCCGTAGACACCTCATCCCCCTTGGTCCCCCTTCTCCTGCAGGAGAAGGGGGAGGGAAAAGAGCAATTAGGGGACACCCCTACAACCCCGGCAGGGGGCGCCGCCCCCTGCACCCCCGAGGGAGCATTCTTCAGCGAGCTTCAGGTTCAGGCCGCTAGCAGGCTGCTGAAAGAGTCCGTTGGTTTGGAGGGACTGGGGCCGGGAAGCGACATCCTCCCCCTCGACGGGGGAGGATGAGGTGGGGGATGGCGGCTGTTGCGCCCGGCGAGGCTAGTCGCGGGCGCCGAAGATGTGGACGACGGTGGTGAAGGAGCCCGTCAGCCCGCCCTGGTTGTGGGCGAGGCTCAGGGCTGGGTTCTTGACCTGGCGCGGGCCCGCCTTGCCCTGCATCTGCTTGTAGCACTCATACATCATCTTGATGCCGGTGGCCGGCGGCGGGTGCCCGCAGCACTTGAGCCCGCCCGAGGTATTCTCCGGCAGCTGGCCCTCCAGGTCGTAGACGCCCGCCATGATGTACTCCGGCGCCTTGCCCCTGGGCGCCAGTTGCAGGTCCTCCAGGTCAACCAGCTCGTTGACGGTGAAGGCGTCGTGGAGCTCGGCGTGGCTCAGCTCCTTGAAGGGGTCCTTGATGCCGGCCTGCTCGTAGGCGCGCTTGGCCGCCAGCTCGTTCTCGGGGAACTCCACGAACTTGTACTGCTGCTGCAGCCGGCCCTCCTGGCCGCCCACGGCCATGCCGATGCCCTTCACCAGGACGTAGTCGCTGCGGATGTGCTTGGCGATGTCGGGCCGGGTGATGATGGCGGCGGCGCCGCCGTCAATGTTGGCGCAGCAGTCGTAGAGCCCCAGGGGCCAGGCGATGATGGGTGCGTTCAGGGCCTGGCCCATGGTTATCTCTTTCTGGAAGTAGGCCTTGGGGTTGAGAGCGCCGTTGCGATGGTTTTTGACCGCCAGGCGCGCCAGCGCCGTCTTGAGCTGCCGCTCTGTGTAGCCGTAGTGGTGCATGTAGCGGACGGCGTAGAGGGCGAAGTTCACCGGCACGCCCGTGGCGGAGATGACCCCCTCGGCGCCGATGGCGCCGTTGCCCGACATGTCTATGCCGGTGGTGCCCGCGTCCTTCATCTTGGCGGCGCCGCAGGCCAGCACGATGTCGTAGAGGCCCGCCGCGACCCAGGCGCAGGCGTTGCGGAAGGTGTCGCCGGCGCTGGCGCAGGCGTTCTGCACGTGGCTCACGGGGATGTAGTCTAGCTTCATGGATGTGTTCAGGAAGTCGAAGCCGGGCCTCTGGTTGCCGACCCAGGCCGCCTGGATGTCCTTGCGCTCCAGGCCGGCGTCGTTCAGGGCCTCGTAGACGGCGTCCACGATGATGTCCCTGTCGTCTTTGTCCCAGAGTTCGCCGGGCTTGACGCAGCCCATGCCCACGATGGCTACCTTGTCCTTGAACGTCTCCATGAAGCCTCCCGTCTTACTACTCCGTAGCGTCGTTACCGCCTATGATAGGCCATCTGGCCCAGGCAGGCTAGGGGGAGCCCTCTCGCCAGGTGACGCGCCGCAGGTGGCTGGGGTTGCCGGGAGGGAATTTCCAGTCCACCCGTTTCCCCAGGCCGTGAATACCGACGTCCTGGTACAGGGGCACGAAGAGCGCCTGCTCGTGGGCGTACTTCCAGAGCTGCTTGAAGTGCTCGTGGCGCTTCTGCTGATCGAAGATGGGCTCGCCCCCGGTGATGAGCTTGTCCACGGTGGGATCGTTGTACTGGCTGAGCTGGCCGTCGGTGAGGATGCGCACCCGCATGGCCAGAGCGGGGTCGCCCCCGGCGCCGCCGACGCCTGAGCGGATGAGGGTCATGGCGTAGGCGGTGCGGCCCCGCCACATGGAGAGGGCGGTGCCCACCTCCACGATCTGGCCCTTGGCCTTCATCCCACCCTTGTTCAGGTAGTCCACCACCGCCGTGAAGACGGCGGGGACGGCGGGGCTGGCCTGGTAGTAGATGACCGGGAACTCCACGTCGGTGGGGAGGTTGGCCTCCTTGAAAAGCTGGCGGGCCTTGTCCGGGTTGTATTGGTAGGGCGTGATGATGCTCACATCGGAGCCCGTCGCCCCCTCGGACCAGGGGCCCTTCATGAACACCCCTTCACCCTCCAGGATGCGGTCTATGATGGCCTGGCGGTCTATGGCGTAGAAAACGCCCTGGCGCACCCGCGCGTCGCGGAGGGGGTTGGGCTTGTCGGTGCCAGGGATGGTGGGGGCCAGGGTATGGAAGAACATCGTGATCTCGATGCCCGAGGGCACCCGCAGGGCCCGCAGGCCGGCGATCTTCTCGATCTGCTTGGCTACCGGAGGCGGTATCTGCTCAACGATGTCCGCCTCGGCGGTGCGCAGCATCGCTACCCGGGTGGCGTCCTCCGGCACGATCTGCATGCGGATGGTCTTCACGTGGGGCTTGTCGGGCCCGTAGTAGGCGTCGTGGGCCTCCAGCTCCACGTAGTCGTTGAGGGCGCGGCGCGCGAACTTGTAGGCGCCGGCGCCGATGGGCTTGGCGTTGAAGCCGTCGTTGCCCAGCCGCTCCACGGCGGCCTTGGGCACCACGGAGATGCCCTGGATGTTCTCCGAGCCCTGGGTCTGCATGAAGAGCGGGTTGGGCGTCTTGAACGTCAGGGTTACCTTGTCGCCGCTCAGGTCCACGGCGGTGATGTCGCGGAGGAGCGCATAGACCGGGGCACGCGTGGCGTAGGGGCTCTGGAGGCGCTCGATGCTGAACTTGACGTCAGCAGGCGTCACGGGCGTGCCGTCGTGGAAGGTGGCATCCTTGCGGATGGTGAGGGTGAGCTTGGTGCCGTCGGGCGAGTATTCGAAGGCCGTGGCCAGCCCGGGCGCCCGGCTGGCATCCAGGTTGATGGTCAGGAGGCCGCTGAAGACGGCGACCTGGTAGACGTTGTCGGGGCCGCCGGAGGGCGCGGCGTGGGGGTCGTTGGTCCCCAGCTCGTTGAGCTTCGCATAGACGATGCGGCCGCGCGAGCCCACGACTCGCGGCGGCGAGGTGGGGGTCGGCGCCAGGGTGGGCACCACCGCGCGGACCGTCGGTGTGGGCTGCCCCGCTGGGGCCTGGGTGGGCGTAGGCGTGGGGGCTGGTGCCGCCGTCGGAGCCGGGGCTGGAGCCCTGGTGGGCGTGGCGGTGGGCGCTGCGCCGCCGCAGGCAGCGGCTAGCAGCAGGAGGGCGCAGGGAAGGCTGACGAAAACGGTCTTGTAGCTTGGCATCAGGCGCCCTTTCGGCAAGATTTCTAGCGATTATATACCGCCCCCGGCGCCCGCGTCTACTAGAAGTCATTTGGCTTTGCTGACATGATTGCTTACAAGCGCTCTCTTTCCACCCTCCCACCCGCGAAAGGGCGCGCTACTCTCGGACACAAGGTGGGGTGAGATCAGACCTGTAATAGTCGGCCGTTTTCCCGAAGTAGGCGGTGATCTTGATGTCGCGGTCCAGCCGCATCTGAATCTTCGTCTGGTAGAGCTCGTAGATAGTGGGGAGGCGCGGAATAACCTCGAACGGCGCGGTGGTATCCCAGTTGGCGAAGAACCAGCACTGGGTATCCTGGACCACAAGGGTGACCAGCGTATCCCGCGCGAAATAGAGTACAGTCGTGCTTATCAGCGGGAGGCCAGGCTCGTAGTGCAAGAGGCCCTGGGGCGGCTCGAGCAGGTTCGGGCGCGGGTCCAAGGACCGTGGCGCCACTCCGACGGTGGGGGCGCCGAAGTAATACCCGGTCCCCTTCCGCTCCCCGCGCCCCTTGGTATCCACCGGATGGATGACGACCTCCAGCTTGACCGCTCCCGGCGGGGGTATGAACGGGGGAGTGTTCGATCCGAGTGGGGGCGTGGCTGTGGGCGCAGGGTTTTTCCTATTTTGATTACAGATAGGTTTGTTGTAGTAGTTGGCCGTTTTCCCAAAGTACGCGACTATCCTGCGATCCCGGTCCAACTGCAGTTGAATCGTCGTCGGGAAAAGCGGAATGATTTCGAAGGGCGCGGTGGTGTCCCAATTGGCGAAGAACCAGCATTGGTTATCGTCGGGTGAGAGGGTGACAAGCGTACCCTGCTTGAAATAGAATACCCTCTTGTTCATCAGCGATAGGGGTGGCTGAGGTACTATGGACCGGTCCGCGTTCAAGGATTGTGGCCACACACGGACGATAGGGGTGAAGGGATAGAATTCGTCCTTCGTGGGCTCCCTTAGCCCCTTGGTGTCCACCGGATGAACGATGACCTCCAGCTTGACCGCGTTAGGCGGGGGTACGTACGTGGGCGACGGAACGAGTGCCGGCGTGGGCACAGTTGGGATAGTTGCCGGGGGGTACGGCGTCGGAACCGGCGCGGGCGACGGCGTGGGGGTCGGCTGGACCGCCGGACTGGCCGCTGGGTTTGGTGCCGGCGGCGTCGGCCCAACCTGTTTGCAGGCGGCCAAAACCAAGGCAGCCACGCCCAGTACCACGATGGCGGCTAGAACCTTGGGCGACATATGCATCTTACGGCACTCTTGCGCTCGCCTGCTGGCTTCGCGCAAATCCACTAGGAGTGCGGCGGCGGCCAGACGCAGGTCGCTTCGTGCGCTCAATGTACTGAGAAAGGAGCGACCACGTCAATCCTCACATGCGGACACCCCCTTTGAAAAAGCCTCTCATTTCAAAACCTGTGTTGCCTGCTGGGTGGGTGCGCTTGCCCTGGGTGCTACAATATGCCGGAACTGTCGCGGGAAGGTCGTCGTGGACATCAGTACCA
>JACQGV010000049.1 GCA_016199375.1 Chloroflexota bacterium
CCCGGGGACCATGGAGGGCCTGGGGCTGGGCTACGAGGCCCGCGCGCGGTCGAACCCGCGGCTAGTGTATTGCTCCCTGCCACCCTGGGGAGAGCGGGGCCCCTTGCGGGACGCCCCCGGCTCCGAGGCGCTGGTGGCCGCCTACTCGGGGCTCCTGAACGGCCAGGCGCCGGCGCGGGACGGCCCCGGCGTGGAGCCGCTGCCCATGGTCAGCTACGGCACGGCCCTGCTGGCGGCCTACGGGGTGAGCGCGGCGCTGTATGTGCGCGAGCAACACACGGGCCGGGGCCAGCGGGTGCTGGTGCCGTTGCTCAACGGCTCTCTGGCCATGCAGTCGGCGGCCTCGGTGTGGATGCAGGGGATCGTGCGGCTGGGCCAGCAGGTGCGCAACCCCTACGGCGCCATCCCCGTCTACCGGCTGTACCGCTGCGCCGACGACTGGGTCTTCCTGGGCTGCGGCAACCCCCAGTTCTGGGGCAAGCTCTGCATCGCCCTGGACCGGCTGGACCTCATGGCCGACCCCCGCTTCGAGGGCGCCCCCTGGGGGATGAAGATCGAGGACTTCCCCGCCCTCTCGGCGGAGCTGGAGCCAATCTTCCGCACCCGGACGGCGGCGGAGTGGCTGCGCTTCCTGGAGGAGCACGATATCCCCTGCGCGCCCGTCCAGACGCGGGAGGAGTTCGCCGACGACCCCCAGGTGCGGCACTCCCAGATGATGGTCACAGTCCAGGACCCCGACGCCGGGCCCGTCCGGATGATGGGGGTGCCGGTGAAGCTGCGGGAGACGCCCGGGGCCGTGGCAGGGCCGGCGCCGCGGGCCGGCCAGCATACCAAGGAAGTGCTGGCCGAGGCCGGGCTGACCCACCAGGAGGTGGCGTCGCTGCTCCGCCGTGGCATCGTGGCCCAGGCTTAGGAGTGGCAGATATGTTCGCCCTGGAAGGCGTGAAGGTGCTGGACCTGTCCAGCTATGTGGCGGGCCCTTACGCGGGGACTATCCTGGCCGACCTGGGGGCCGACGTCATCCGGGTGGAGAGCCTGGAGGGCGACACCTACCGCTACGGGCTGATCTACGGCGGCTTCCTGGCCTGGAACCGAGGCAAGCGCTCTCTAGCGGTGGACCTGACCAAGCCCGCGGGCCAGCGCATCCTCCACCAGCTCGTGCCAGGGGCAGACATCCTGATGCAGAACTTCCGGCCCGCCGTCGCCCAGAAGCTGGGCGTGGACTACGATACGGTACGCGCCCTGAACCCGCGCATCATCTACTACGCCGGCTCCGGCTACGGCCAGAGCGGGCCCTACAGCGCCAAGCCGGGCTTCGATCCCCTGCTCCAGGCGCGCAGCGGCATCATGCGGGCCGCGGGGGGCGAGGGCGACCCCAGAGGCGTCGGCGGCACGCCCATCACGGATGTGGTCTGCGCCATGAGCGCCGCCTGGGGAATGGCGCTGGCGCTGCTGGCACGGGCGCGGACCGGCCAGGGGCAGCTCCTGGAGGCGTCGCTATTGAATGCCGCCGTGGCGGCCCAGGCCGGCGAGATGGTGTTTTACGCCGGCAAGCCTCCCCCGCGCCCGCGTCTGCCAGGGAACCTGGGCTACAGCGCTGGCGAGCGCCTCTACCAGACCGCCGCTGGCTGGCTTTATGTCGAGTGCACAGCGCCTGAGCACTGGCAGGCCCTGGGGAGGCTCACGGGCGCCGGCATCCCCCACCAGCGCCCCCCGGAGGGCTCGGAGGGAGACGCTCTGGCCCAGACGGCCCTCGAGGCTGCCTTCCGCTCCCGGCCGGCCAGAGAGTGGTACGCTCTCTTGCTGGAAGGCGGGGTGCCCTGCGCCCCGGTGCAGGACATGGACACCCTTTACACTGATAGCGGCGTCCTGGCCAATGGCGCCTTCGTCGAACACCAGCATCCGGTCTCCGGCCTCTTGAAGCAGCTGGGGATGATGGTGCAGCTAGCGGAGACGCCGGGCACCCTGCGAGGCCCCGCGCCGGAGCTGGGGCAGCACACGGATGAGATACTCAGGGCCGTGGGTTACGGCGACGCCCAGATAGCCTCGCTCCGCGAGCAGCATGTAGTCCGCTGAGGGGCCACGGCCCGCGGCCCGCGCCAACCAGTGGGGCGCGGCTACGGCCCTGCGGACAGTCCGCCCTCCCCGTCGAAGGCCAGCTCGAAGGGCCCGCCCTCCACCACCACGTTGGGAGTCTGTCGCGCCTCGTGGGCCAGGGGCTCGCTGAGCCACAGGGTATCCAGATGGGCGGTATCGCGGACGACCACAGCGCGGACGCGGGCCGGGTCGTAGGGCTTCAGGGCCAGGGCAATAGCCTCGCGGTCGGTGCGCAGGGCCAGGGGGAGCTTGACGCCACCGAGGAAGCCCGAGGTGACCGCGTTGACGGCGGTGGCATAGAAATCTATCTTGCCCTGCAGCCGCGCGGTGATGAGGTCGGCCATGCCGACGCCGATGGCGTTGCCATGGCTCTCCGGCGTCAGGTCCAGGGCCGCGATGCGTCCGATCTCACGGGTCGGGGGCCCTCCCAAGCGGCGGTGCATGCCGATGACGTTGGGGTCCATCCCGGCGCCGGAGATGTTCTTGCCCATCTGGAGCACGATGAGCACGTCCAGGGGGTCGAAGGGGATGGTCGGCAGGTAGGCGCGGGCCAGTTCCAGCAGCCGGCGGTCGGCCTCCTCGATCTGGCCGGGCAGCACCGCCTCCAGGCGCGCCAGGTGGTCGAAGCTGTTCTCCACCAGGGCCAGGCCCAGCCGCACCGGCACTCGCCCCAGGGCCAGGCGGGCCGCGAGCAGGAAATTCTCCTGGAGCCCCCGCTGATGGATGGAGTCGGCGCCGGCCTGCTTGCCCAGGCCGATAGCGAGCATCTTCAGCAGGCCGCTGCCCAGCTCCCCCACCAGGATGGTGTGAGGCTTCACGCGGTTCACTAACACGATGCCATCGGACTCGAACGCGTAGCGGTCGCAGTAGACCTTGTAGCCGGAGGGGGTCGCCCCGACCTCCACCGCCTCCATGGAGGAGTGGACGGGGCAGCCCATCGCCGCCTCGGTGATGCCGTAGCTGGCCAGCACCTCCAGTTGGCCCTGGGCGCTGGCGCCGCCGTGGCTCCCCATGGCGGGAACAACGAAGGGCTGGGCGCCGCGACCCCTTAGCCAGTCCACCATTGCCCTGGTGACCTCGGCGATGCGGTGGATGCCGCGGCTGCCGGCGGTCACGGCGATGCGCTGGCCAGGCGCGAAGAGATCCTGGGCCCCCACCCGCTGGAGTTCGCCAGCGACCGCCGCCGCGACATCGCCGATAGCCTCGTCCGGGAAACGCTGCCGCGCCACCAGGAAGCGGGGGAACGGCGCGCTGATAGGCACAGGAAGGCGGGCCGGCACTTGAGTCGCCATGGCGTGGTAAGTATGGCGGAAGGGCCGCGCCCCGGCAAGGGGGGACTTGACGCCGGTGCGCCAGCGTCCTAGCATGGGCGACACCCTCGACGCCCGGGGCAAGCGTGCGCTGTTTTGCGGCGCGTTATCAGGTGTTTCTGCCGATAGCGTGCGCCAGTCCAGCGTCGGAGATATTGGGGAGAGGAGCGAGGAGGATACCATGGCTAAGAGGTCTTCCGGCTTTTGGCTGGCGACAGCCAGCCTGCTGGCAGGCATTGCCGTAGCCTGTGGCGGAGCCGCAGCGCCCACTGCGACCCCCACCGCGCGACCGGCCCCCACGGCCAGCGGGGCGCCCGCCGCTCCCGCGGCCACCGCGACTCCCGTGCCGGTGGCCACCCGCGCCCCCGCCCCCACGGCGGCGCCCCCGCCGACGGCCACGCCAGTCACCGCCGCCCGCCGGGGCGCGCCCTCAGGCAAGCTCACCGTAGCGGTGGCCACGCTCCAGGAGCAGATGCCGGATCCCCACCGGTTCACCGGCGGACTCCTGTCACCCATGATGTACGCCATCGCCGACGGCTGGACGCGCTACGACCAGGACCGCAACCTGGTGGGCGCCGTCGCCTCTTCCTGGAAGAACAGCCCCGACGGGATGCGCTGGGACTTCGAGCTCAAGAAGGGGGTGAAGTTCCATAACGGCCAGACGCTGACCGCTGAGGATATCGTTTACAGCTACAACCGCTGGAAGCGGCTGGCGCCCAGCATCGGCGTTTTTGGCCAGGCCGTGGACCACATCGAGGCGACGGGCGCCGGCTTCGCGGTTATCATGAAGAAGCCCTACCCCCTGGTGGCGCCCGCGGGCATTGGAGCCGGTTTCGTGGTGCCCAAGGCCTACGCCGAGCAGGCCGGCGACGAGGGCATGCGGCTCAAGCCCGTGGCCGCCGGCCCGTTCAAGTTCCTGGAGAACCGCATCGGCGAGTATGCCCGCTACGAGGGCTTCGCCGACCACTACGAGCGCGTCCCCTACATCAAGACCCTGGAGCTGCGGGTAGTCCCCGAAGGGACCACCCGCATCGCCATGCTGCGCACCGGCGAGGCTGACATGGTGGAGGGTGTGACCGGAGCCCGGGTGCGCGAGGTGAAGAACATCCCCGGCCTGAAGATTATCAGCTCCGCCAAGACGGCGATGTTCTGGGTCCAGTTCATGGACATGTACTTCCCGGAGGACAGCCCGGTGAAGAACATCAAGGTGCGCGAGGCGCTCAACATCTCCATAGACCGGCAGCAGATAGTGGACCGCATCTACTTCGGCGAGGCGACGGTGGCCCCCACCGGTTTCTTCGACTTCGGCTTCGGCGGCGACCCCTCCCTCAAGCCTTACCCCTACGACCCCGAGCGCGCGAAGAGGCTGCTGGCCGAGGCGGGCTTCCCCAACGGCCTCACCATTGACCTGGGCGTCACCGAGTCCTCGTCCACCCCCCTCAGCCCCGAGGCGGTCCAGGCCACCGCGGCGTTCTGGGACAAGATCGGCGTCAGGACCCGCATCCAGCAGACGGAGAGCGGCCAGTACTACACCCGCTGGCGCGAGCATGTGATGCGGGGGCTGGCCGCCCAATCGGTGCCCCTCATAGACGACCAGGGGAGCATGGGGCTCACCTTCTTCAAGAGCGGTCAGCCCTACACCTACTTCTCGGACAAGAAGACCGACTCCCTGGTGGACCAGGCGATGTCGGAGATAGACCCGGTGAAGCGGGCCGCCCAGATCAAGGAGCTCATCAACTACACGTACAACAACTTCTATGTGATCCCTCTCATTCACCCCAACACCCTCTACGGAGCGGGGCCGCGCGTGAAGGAGTGGAAGGGGATCGCGGGGAACCCCTACGCCTTCGGCTTCGAGTACCTGAAGCTGACGGAGCACCCCTAGGATATCCGAGCCCAGGGTGGGGCGTTGATGCCACCCGTCCGGGGAGGGCGGGGCGGCCTCCGCCAATAGCCCAGCGCCTGCAACTAGCGCAGACCTGCCTCCAGGTCGCCGGCGGCGGGCTTCTTCAGCACGTAGCGCTCGTAGGCAGCGTAGCAGAGCGGGACGACCTGCCTGGCGATGTCGGCGATGACGGCCGCGTACTGCTTGATCTCCCACTGGGCGCCGGTGCCCGTGCGCAGGTCCATGAAGTTCATCAGCGAGCGGAAGTTTATCGTCCAGTAGAACTCGGTGTAGTAGGCCGTCCCCAGCAGCGCCCGGAGGACCTCCCGCGCCCGCTGGCGGTGCTCCTTGTAGGGCTGCGCCTTCTGCACGAGCCGCTGGTAGACCTCATGCTCGTGCTTCAGCACGTCCTCGTACTCTTTCAGGTCTGCTTCGCTGAAGATGGGGGGGATGTCGGCGCGCCGGGGGATGTAGAACTCCTCCTCGAAGACGCGGTAGCGGGCGGAGCGCTCGTTGTAGCTGG
Source organism: Chloroflexota bacterium (assembly GCA_016199375.1). Classification (GTDB taxonomy): domain Bacteria; phylum Chloroflexota; class Dehalococcoidia; order SHYM01; family SHYM01; genus JACQGV01. Next base: position 5,816 of record JACQGV010000049.1, read on the forward strand.
CGATGCGGTGGCGCATCCACTGGCGGGCCACGAAGAGGGGGCACTTGATGGCGAACTGGAAGACCACGTGCTCGAAGGGCGTGCCGTGCTTGTTCTCCATCAGGAAGAAGATGAGGCTGCGGTCCCGCTCCGGGTCCACGCCCGTCTTGCTGCCGGTGGAGACGCGGGCGGCGTCCACCACCCGTTCGTCGGAGCCCATGTGCTCCAGGAGGATGACGTAGCCCTTGTCGAGCACCGGGAAGCGCTTGCCGTGAAGCTCAGAAGGAGATGATGGCATCTGCCTACTAACCTCCTGACCCCAGGCCAAGCTGATGGCCTGAGCGCCGCCGTAGCCGAGGCGCTTGAATGACAGGCCCCGGAGAGTATGGTGCCAGTGCCGGCTTCTTGCCCTGAAGCAACTCTTTCACCGTCAAGATTTGGATCCGAGGGACGCGGGCGCCGATGCCGAGCATCTGATACTCGCCGGCGTCAACCGCCTCCTTGCGCATCGCCGCTGTCGGCTCCTCCAGGGTGATGAACAGGCCGCAGTCCGCCTTTTCCCGCTGCATGGTGCCGTGGAGGTCGCGGACGTGGCTGACGCCCACGCTGCCGCTCTTGACGGATATGATGGCCCGCTCCACCTGGCTTCCCACCTGGTAGGGAAGGTAGCCGTCTATGCCCCGGTCCGGCCCCCGCCTGTCGGAGACGACGGCTTGGCCGCCCACCTGGCTCAGGGCCCAGAACTGGAACTGGTAGCGGTCCCGCTGGGCCAGCGCCCGGGCGCCCTCCACATCCTTGGGCTGACCGTCCTCCTTGAACTGGATGTTGGGAAAGTGATCACGCAGACGCCGCTTCATGACGTCAACAGCCAGGTAGGTGATGTCTATGCCGATCCAGGAGCGTCCCAACTCCTCGGCGGCCACCAGCGCCGTCCCGCACCCGCAGAAGGGGTCCAGCACCACATCGCCGGGGTTGGACGAGGCCTCGATGATGCGCCGGAGGAGGGCGACGGGCTTTTGGGTTGGATAGCCAAGGCGTTCATTTGCCTGGGCGCCAATAGGCGGAATGTCTGTCCAGAGCGCCTTTAGCGGAGTCCCTTTCATCTCATACAGGAAACGTCTTAAGTAAGGGCGCCCACGTTTAGACCACTCCAGCCGACCATTCCTGTCGAGTGCCTGTAGCTTGTCTCGAGTTACTCGCCAGCCCCATGGAGGTGTATAGCCTTTATATTCGTACACAAGGTTCGGCCTTGGTCCCATGGTGGCTGACCGAATGACATGGTCAAGTCTGTATGGCCCTCTTTCAGCATCATGGAATCTATAGAAGTCTTCGATGTATTCAGGGTCGTGCTCCGTGTACTGAGGGTTCCAGGTAAACCGCTGAGTCTTGCTATAGTAGAGAATTGTGTCATTAACACGCCCAAACTTCTTGGAGTCGTTGTGTGAACTTGTTCGTTGCCACACAACCTCGTTCCTGAAGTTGCCAGGCCCAAAGACCGAGTCTAGGACGAGCTTGAGGTAGTGGCTAGCGGCAGGGTCGCAGTGGAGGTAGAGGGAACCCGTGGGCTTCAGCACGCGGTGCAGCTCCAGCAAACGCGGCGTCATCATCACCAGGTAGGCCATCATCTCGCTGCCGCCCAGGAACTGGTAGAAGGCCTCGATCATCTTCGCTACGCGGCCCGGCACCTGGGGCGCACTCACCAGATGCTCGTACTCCGCTTTGGCCGCCGTGTTCCACTTCCAGGTGTCGGTGAAGGCCTGGACCTGGGCGGCGGCAGGGGTGCCCTTGGCGGTCTTGAACAGCAGGTTGTAATCCTGCTGGCTCTTGAAGGGCGGGTCCAGATAGACCAGGTTCACGCACTCGTCGGGGAACCACTGGCGGTTTCGCAACACCTCCAGGTTGTCGCCGTAGTAGAGGATGCGCGTGGGGGAGTGCCCGGCAGATGTCATTTTCTACCCAAGCTTGCCTCAGGTTTAGGCCCCGTTCGTGGTTCGACGGGCTCACCACGAACCCGAGGGCTTACCACGAACGGACTATCGGGGCCTCGGCAGACTATCACCGTTCGCTTGAGCCTGTCGAAGGGCGAGCCCTGACTGGACAGCGCACCGACCACTATACCAGCACCCCATCCCCAATGAGCGCCGCCATGTCCTCATCGGGCAGGCCCTGGAGCTCACAGAAGTCCTCCTCGTTGTTCTGGCCCAGCACCGGCGCGGGCCGCAGGTCGGGCTCCTCGG
>JACQGV010000048.1 GCA_016199375.1 Chloroflexota bacterium
GCCCCTTGACGTGCTGGCGCAGCAGGTCGTGGCCGCCTGCGCCTGCGAGGACTGGGAGGAGGACGCCCTCTACGCTCTCTGCCACGGCGCCTACCCCTATCGGGACCTGTCCCGGGAGCGCTTCGACCAGGTGCTCGCCATGCTGTCGGAAGGCGTAGCGCGGCGGGACGGGCGGCGGTCCGCCTGGCTGCACCGCGATGGTGTCCACCACCGACTGCGTGGCCGGCGGGGCGCGCGCCTGGCGGCCATCACCAGCGGAGGGGCGATCCCCGACAACGCCGACTACGAGGTGGTCGCCGAGCCCGAGGACACCTTCGTCGGCACCGTCAACGAGGACTTCGCGGTAGAGAGCATGGCCGGGGACGTATTCCTCCTCGGCAACAGCTCCTGGCGCATCCGCCGGGTGGAGCGCGGCCGCGTGCGGGTGGAGGACGCCCAGGGCGCGGCGCCCACCATCCCCTTCTGGCTGGGCGAGGCGCCCGCCCGCACGCCCGAGCTCTCGGAGGCGCTGTCGGCCATCCGGGACGGCATTGACCGGCGCCTGACGGACACCCAGGCCGCCGTGGCCTGGCTCCAGGACGAGACCGGCGCCCCCCGCGATGCCGCCCGCCAGGCGGTGGACTACATCGCCGAGGGCAAGCGCATCCTGGGGGCAGTGCCCACTCAGGAGCGGATCGTGGCCGAGCGCTTCTTCGACGAGAGCGGCGGGATGCAGCTCATCGTCCATGCTCCCCTGGGAGGCCGTATCAACCGGGCCTGGGGCATGGCGCTGCGCAAGCGCTTCTGCCGCACCTTCGACTTCGAGCTGCAAGCGGCGGCCACCGACGATGGCATCAACCTCTCCCTGGGCCCCCAGCACTCCTTCCCGCTGGAGGATGTGTTCCGCTTCCTATCGTCGGCCTCCGCGGAGGAGGTGCTGGTCCAGGCGGTGCTCCAGGCGCCCCTCTTCGGGGTGCGCTGGCGCTGGGACGCCGCCCGTTCCCTCGCCTTGCTGCGGTCCCACGGCGGACGCAAGGTCCCGGCCCCGCTCCTGCGCATGCGGGCCGACGACCTGCTAGGCGCGGTCTTCCCCGCCCAGGTCGCCTGCCAGGACAACGCCCCTCCGGGCGACATCGCCCTGCCCGACCACCCGCTGGTGTTCGAGACGATGCGCGATTGCCTCACCGAGGCTCTGGACGTAGCCGGCCTGAAGGGCGTCCTGGCCGCCATCGAGCGCGACCAGATCGAGGTCCTGGCCCGGGACACGCCCCAGCCCTCCGTCTTCGCGCACCAGATACTCAACTGCATGCCCTACGCCTTCCTGGACGGCGCGCCCCTGGAGGAGCGGCGCGCCCGGGCGGTGACGCTGCGCCGGGCCCTGCCGGAGGACGCGCGGGAGCTGGGCGCCCTGGACAGGGACGCCATCGAGCGCGAGTCGGCCGCCGCCTGGCCGGTGGCCCGCGACGCCGACGAGCTCCATGATGCGCTGCTTGCGCTGGGCATCCTGCCCGAGGGCGACCTGACCCGCTGCGGCGACCGGCAGCGGGCCCGCGCCTGGCTGGACGACCTCCAGTCCACGGGCCGCGCGCTGCGCCTGCGTCACCCCGATGGCACCCTCGCCTGGGTCGCCGCCGAGCGCTTCGCCAGCATCGCCCCCGCCTATCCCCAGAGCAGCAGCGAGCCCGCTACCGCCCCTGGCGTATCCCTGCCCACAGCGACGCAAGAAGAGGCGGTCCTGGCCCTGGTGCGGGGCCGCGTCGAGTGCTCCGGCCCGCTGGCTCCGCAAGCCCTGGCCTCATCCCTCAGTCTGGGACTCCCCTCGGTGCAGACAGCCCTGGGCCATCTGGAGGCGGACGGGGTGCTCCTGCGTGGCCGCTTCACTCCCGCATGTTCAGAGGAGGAGGTCTGTGACCGCCGGGTGCTGGCCCGCATTCACCGGGCCACGGTGGCGGGGCTGCGGCAGCAGATACAGCCGGTGCCGCCCGCCACCTTCCTGCGCTTCCTGCTGGAGTGGCAGCACGCGAGCCCCGGCAGCAGCCTGGACGGCGAAGCTGGCCTCGTCGCGGCTATCGAGCAACTCCAGGGGTTCGAGGCGGCCGCCAGCGCCTGGGAAGCCGACCTCCTGCCCACGCGCGTGGGCCACTACCTCCCCTCCACCCTGGACCGCCTCTGCTTGAGCGGCGAGGTAGTCTGGGGCCGCCTCGCCCAGCGGGGAGCACCAGCGGAGCCGGCGACGTACCAGTCCGCCCTGACACGCAATGCGCCGGTGACTTTGGCCCTGCGGGAGGACCTGCCCTGGCTGCTGGACGAGCGGCCCGCCGCGGGCGCGCCCCTGGCCGGTGTCGCTCGCCAGGTCCTCGACTTCCTGGAGACCCGCGGCGCCTCTTTCGCCCAGGACGTCGTCGCCGGCCTCACGCTGCTCCCTTCGCAGGTGGACGAGGCCCTGTGGCAACTGGTGGCCGGGGGCTATGTCACCGCGGACGGCTTCGCCGCCCTGCGCGGGCTCATCTCCGGGGCCAGCAAGCGGCCGCCCCGGCACTCGCCCTTCCGCCGCCGCCCACGCCTGCCGGCCCAGGCTGGCCGCTGGTCGCTGCTGCGCCCGCTGGCTGCCGCCGCAGACCCGGTGGAGGCGCGGGCGCGACAACTGCTGCTGCGCTACGGTGTAGTGTGCCGCGAGCTGCTGGCGCGGGAGCCCCTGGCGCCGCCCTGGCGGGCGCTCCTGGGCTGCTATCGCCGGCTGGAGGCGCGGGGCGAGATCAGGGGCGGGCGCTTCGTGGCCGGCCTGGTGGGCGAGCAGTTCGCCCTGCCGGAGGCCGTCGAGGCGCTGCGCCGGCTGCGCTCTGCGCCTCCCCAGGGGGAGCTGGTGGCGCTCTCGGCCTGCGACCCCCTCAACCTGGTCGGCATCCTGACGCCGGGGGCGCGGGTGCCCGCCCTGCCGGGCAACCGGGTGGTGATGCGCGACGGCGTGCCCGTGGCGTCGCTGGCGGGCGGCGAGCCCTGGTTCATGGACTCACTAGCCGACGGGGAGCTAGCGCGAGCGCGCGCCCTGCTCGCCTGGCACGGGATGGGCGCGGCCCTCAAGGAGACAGTCGCCGCTGGCCGGTGAACCAGCGGTCAGTGCCAGGAGCCGCTGCTGGCCCGCGTGCCGCCGAAGGGGTAGTACGCCACGCTGGGCGCCCAAGGCATCCGTGCTCAGCATCGTCCCGCCCAGGTAGTCCAACGTTCTGGAAACCTGGCCTGAGCCACCTCTTCGCCCACGGTTAGCTGGGGCCAGCCCCCAAGGAGGTCGCGACCATGGAGCTAGCCTGGCTCGTGCCGGTCATCGCCGGCGGCATCGCCGTCCTCTTCTCCGTCTACCTGGTCCGCGACGTGCTGCGGCGCGACTCCGGCACCCCTGCCATGCAGCAGATCGTCAGCATGATCTTCGAGGGCGCCCTTAGCCGTTCTGTAGAGTGGGTATGAGCCCAATGCTACAAGGAAGCCGAGACCACCCAGAACGGCAATCAGGATCAGCTTCTGGATGGCTGGGCCCGAGCTTACAGCGATGCCTGAGGACACAGTGGCAAATACGGCTATCGGGACGTATCGACGCACGAACTTGTCCAGGTCCCTTCTCTTGGCCGCAAGCCATATTGCGGGAACAATGGCAGTCAGAAGAATCACGACTGCCATTGTGAGCGTTACTCGGACGAGCTCCGCTGAGATCATTGTGAAGGCCCTCCCGTTAGAGGTTGGCTGCCCTGCTTGACGGGCCTCGGCGATGTTACTTGCGGTTCAACCCCTGCGAATTCCTCCGATCCTGTATCAGCAGGTCGGGGCTGAGAAACCGCCCGAGGCGGGCGCCGTAGTAGTACAGGCCCGTGAGGTCATTCCGCTGCCCCGTGAACTTGCGGTCGGTGCCCAGGGTGCCACTGCTGGAGCGAGTCGCGCCGAAGGGATAGTACGCCACGCTCGCTTTCTGGGCCCCGGCGCTGTCCGTGGGGATCATCTTGCCTTCCCCGGTCGTTCATCGGTGAACACTATCGTCCACTTGTTGACCCTAAGCTCCTCCCAAGTATAGGTCCGCGAGAATATGAGGTCCCCTCTCCTACCCCCTGACCAGCCCTGGTGGGGGGGTTGCGGGCCCGAAACCTGGCCTCGGCGGTTTCCCCGATTGACGCGCTAGAATAGCAGATGCTAGGATGCACTGGCTTTACCAGGTGGAAGGCATCCAAGATGCAGTTGGACCTCACCGATCGCAAGCTGCTGAATCTGGCGCAGCGGGAGTTCCCGCTGGTCACCAGGCCCTACGCCGAGCTGGGCGCGCGCCTGGGGACCAGCGAGGAGGAGTGCCTGGCCCGCA
>JACQGV010000050.1 GCA_016199375.1 Chloroflexota bacterium
CTCATCGGGCCGGGCCAGGGTGCCATCGGGGGCATCCAGATAGCCCAGCTCCAGGGCCATGGCCACGTTCTCCTGCATGCTGCGGCCCACTACCAGCACCCGCCGCTGGTTCTTGACCGAGGCGTCTATCACCTGTTGGATCCGCGAGATAAGGGAGGCGAAGGTGGCGATGATCACGCGGCCCGGCGCCTCGGCCATCAGGTATTGCAGGGTGCGGCCCACCACGAGCTCGGAGGGAGTATAGCCGGGCACCTCGGCGTAGGTGGAGTCGGAGAGCAGCAGCAGGACGCCCTCCCGGCCCAGCTCGGCCAGGCGGGCGAAGTCGGCCACCAGGCCGTCCACGGGGGTGTGGTCGAACTTGAAGTCGCCGGTGTGGACCACCGTGCCGACGGGTGTCCGGATGGCGAAGCCCACGGCGTCGGGGATGCTGTGGTTCACCCGGAAAGCCTCCACACGGAAGGGCCCCAGGGTGAAGGGCTGGCCGGGCGCGATGATCTTCAGGTCGGCCTGGTCCAGGAGAGCGTGCTCCTTTAGCCTCACCGTCACCAGGCCGTGGGTCAGCTTGGTGCAGTAGATGGGGACATTGAGGTCGGGGAGGACGAAGGGCAGGGCGCCGATGTGGTCTTCGTGGCCGTGGGTTAAGAGGATGGCCAAAACCTTCTCGCGGCGCTCCCGCAGGTAGGAGATGTCAGGGATGACCAGGTCCACACCCAGCATCTCCTCCTCGGGGAACATGACGCCGCAGTCAACGACCAGGATCTGGTCATCGTACTCCAGCACCATCATGTTCTTGCCGATCTCCCCCACCCCGCCCAGGGGGATGACCCGCAGCTTGTCTTTCGCCATATCTATATCCTATCGTGGCCCGGACTTCCGCCAGGCCGTCCCACGCTCAGAACAGCGTCAGTTGCTGGGTGCCCGCCGCGGCCCCAGCCGGTGTCGGGGCCGCCCGCGCCGCCTTCAGGATCTGGGGAAGCTGGGCAAAATCCTCTAGCAGGGTCGGACGCAAGCTGGCCTGGTGCAGGGCGGCCGCCGGGTGGAGCATCGGCACAATCGTAACGCCGTCCTTGACCAAAGGCTTGCCATGAACCTTGCTGATGGACTGGCCGGGCAGGTAGCGAGCCAGGGAATAGCGGCCCAGGGTTACGATGACCTTGGGGTGGACCAGGGCAAGCTGGGAGTCCAACCACTTGCTACAGGTCTGGATCTCGATGGGGTAGGGGTCGCGATTGCCCGGCGGCCGGCACTTGACGATGTTGCAGATGTAGACCTCGGAGCGCCGCAGCCCCGCCGCCTTGAGCAGCTCATCAAGGAACTGGCCCGCTGGCCCCACGAAGGGCCGGCCCTGCTGGTCCTCGTGAAAGCCGGGCCCCTCGCCGATGAAGACCACCTCGGCGTGGGGGTTGCCCTCTCCTGGCACTACCTGGGTGCGGCCCTTGGCCAGGCCACAAGCCGCGCAGCCCGTCATCTGTTTATTCAGGGCTTCAAGCTCGGTTACAACCTGTTGCCCCGCAGGGTCAATCATCTCAGCCTATCCTAGCATATCCAGATCGGGGCGCGGCCCCGGCCCCTCGTAGCAGCGGCCTCCAGGCCGTCGCCAGCAGTCTTCCTGGTCCCACTGCAGATGAGATTGCATCTTTGTGCCGGCGATGCTTGAATACTTTCCTAGATTCGTTTCGATGCTACCACATGGCTGTCACTGGGTCAACCCAGGGACGCGCTGGCAGATTCCCGGCGGCGCTGGGCTATCCGGCGTTGGCGCTGGCCCCAGCGAGCCAGCAAGAGGCCGACCTCGAAGAGAGCAATGATAGGCACCGCCACCAACGTCATGGTGATGGGGTCAGCAGTGGGGGTGATGACCGCGGCGCCGACGAAGGCGAGAACGATGGCAGGCCGCCGGATGCCTTTCACCCGCTCAGGAGAGAGGACCCCGATGCGCCCCAGGAAGTACATCACCAGGGGCAGCTCGAACACCAGGCCGATCCAGAGCATGAGGTTGGCCACCAGAGATACGTAGGCCCCAATGCGTATCTGCGGCTCCGCGATCTCTTGACCGAAGGTAAAGAGGAATTGGAAGGTGGGGGGGAAAAGGACGAAATAGGCGAAGGCGGCGCCGGCTATGAAGGAGAGGAGGGCCCCGGGCAGCAGCAGAAAGACATAGCGTCGCTCGGTGGGGTTGAGGCCCGGAGCGACGAACAGGACGACCTGGTAGAGCCAGATGGGCATCGCCAGGACCAGGCCCGAGATGATGGCGACCTTGAAGTAGGTCGACAGCAGCTCGGTGGGCTGGGTGTAGATGAACTGAACGGGCGGCGCGGGCCGCTTCAAGAAATCGAAGATCTGCCGGGTGAAGGTGAAGGAAAGAGCGGTAGTGACAGCGACCGCCAGCAAAGAGATGATAAGACGCCGCCGCAGCTCAGCCAGGTGCTCAACCAGGGACAGCCGCCGCTCGGGGCCTTGGTCTGGGGTGGCTTGCTCAGCCGCCATGCCAGCGGCCGGGGCAGCCTCTGCCCGGAGGAGTGCTGGTGGAGCGAGGTTGGTTGCGGTCTTCCACCTTAATGAACGGTCTCAGTCGTCTGCGATCCCCTTCTCTTTGATGTAGTCAACGGCGTCCTGGACAGTGGCGATCTTCTCAGCGTCTTCGTCGGAGATCTCCAGTTTGTGATCCCCGTCGCTGAACGCCTCTTCCAGCGACATCACCAGTTCCACCAGGTCGAGGGAATCGGCATTGAGGTCGTCCACAAAGGAGGCGCTGGGCGTGACCTCCGATTCATCCACACCCAGTTGCTCGGCAACGATTTTCTTGACGCGCTCGTAGATTGTAGGCATGGTCTCTCCCCCTTCAGCGTAGCAACGCCGGTTATTTTATCGCGGGGGCGCTGACGGAGCCAAGGACTCCGTTGATAAACTTGGCCGAGCCCGCGCTCCCGAAGGCCTTGGCCAGCTCCACAGCTTCGTTGATGACGGCCTTTAGCGGCACCTTCCGGTCTATCAGTATCTCGAAGAGGGCCAGGCGCAGGATGTTGCGGTCCACAGGCGCCATCTGCTCCAGGGGCCACGCGGGGGCGAAGCGGACTATGGTGCCATCTATGGTCTCCCGGTGCGCCAGCACTCCCTCCAGTAGCTCCCAGGCATAAACCAGGTGCGCGGGGCAGGCCGCGCGCTCGCCCACCAGGCGCGCCAGGGATAACCGGGAGTCGTGCCCAGTGCAGTCCGCCTCGTAGAGGGCTTGCATGGCGGCGATGCGTGCCTTCCGGCGGCCACCCGGCATACCTTACACCATGGTCAGGCCGCCGTCCACACACAGGACGTGGCCGGTTATGTAGCGGGCCTCCTCCGAGGCCAGGAAGGCCACCGCGGCGGCGATGTCCTCCGGCTGGCCCAAGCGCCCCAGCGGTATCTGCTTCAGGATCTCCTGTTTCAGCTCCTCCTTCAGTCCCTTGGTCATGGCGGTGTCGATAAAGCCGGGGGCGATGGCATTGACCGTCACCCCGCGGGAAGCGGCCTCCTTGGCCGTGGCCTTGGAAAGCCCCACCAGGCCGGCCTTGGAGGCGGCGTAGTTGGCCTGTCCCGCGTTGCCCACCAGGCCCACCACGCTGGCGATGTTGATGATCCTGCCCCAGCGCTGGCGCAGCATGGGCCGCAGGGCGGCGCGGGTGCAGAGGAAGGCGCCCTTGAGGTTTACAGTGAGCACCCGGTCCCAGTCTTCATCGCTCATCCGCAGGAGCAGGGCATCGCGGGTGATGCCGGCGTTGTTCACCAGGACATGGAGGCCGCCCAGATCGGCCATTATGCGGTCCACCAGCTGGTTCACCTGGTCGGCGGCCGCCACATCGGCGGGGTAAAACTGCGCCTGGCGGCCCTGCCCCTGGAGCTCTTGGACTACCGCCTGGCCGCCGGCGGCATCCACATCGCTGATGGCAAGGGCAGCGCCGTCCTGGGCGAGCCGCAGCGCCACCGCCCGCCCGATGCCGCGGCCGCTCCCCGTCACCAGGGCGACCTTGCCCGCTAGCCCGGTCACTGCTCCACGCCCTGGGGCTGCCGGCCATCCTCGGGGAACAGCAGCACGCCGACGTTGCTGGCCGCGACGTTGCGGTCTATGCGCTTGATCAGGCCGGAGAGGACATCGCCCGGGCCCACTTCATAGAAGGTGCCGACGCCCGCCCGCACCATGAACTCCACGGAGCGCTGCCAGTAGACGCAGCCACAGAGCTGGGCCACCAGCTCCCGCCGGATAGCCTCGGCGTCCCGTAGCGGCTGGGCGGTGGTGTTGGAAACGATAGGGACTGCGGGGTCTTTCAGGGCGATCTCCTCCACTACCTTGGCCATCGCAATCATAGCCGGGCGCATCAGCTCCGAGTGGAAGGCCCCGCTGACATCCAGCGGGATGACCTTCCTGGCCCCCGCCACCCGGGCCAGGTCGAGGGCCCAGGCGAGAGCCTGGCGGGTGCCGCTGAGAACGATCTGGCCCACCGAGTTCAGGTTGGCCACCTGGGCCCCCGTTTGCCAGCAGACCTCCTCGACCGTCGCCAGGTCCAGCCCCAGGATGGCCACCATGCCCCCAGGCACCCGCTGGCCGGCCTCGTGCATCAACCGGCCGCGCTCTCGCACCAGCTGCAGGACCTCGGCGAAGGGCAGGACGCCAGCGGCTACGAGCGCAGTGTACTCGCCCAGGCTATGGCCAGCCACAAAGGCTGGCCGCACCTGCCCGTTCAGCCTCTCATAGGTGGCGGCCAGGAAGGCCACGCTGGCGGTCATGATAGCGGGTTGGGCATTGATGGTCTGCCTGAGCACCTCGGGAGGGCCTTCAAAGCATAGCTGGGAAAGGGAGAGGCCCAGCACCTCGTCGGCTTCCTGAAAGACCCGCCGGGCGGCCGCGGAGCGCTCGGACAGCTCCTTGCCCATGCCGACCGCCTGCGAGCCCTGGCCCGGAAAGATGAAGGCCACCCTGTTCACGGTCGGTCGGGGTGCACCCGTGTCAGCATGAAGGAGGCTCAGGCCAGAGCCTAGCCTGCGGCCTCAACCTTCTCTACCGCGATCGCCTGGCGGCCGCGGTAGCTACCGCAGACCGGACAGACCTGGTGGGAGGGCCTGGGACTATGGCACTGGGGACAGGCCACCAGGACCGGCACTGTCAGCGCCATGTGGCTGCGCCGTTTCCGGGTGCGCGCCTTGGAGGACTTATGTTTCGGCAGTGGTGGCATAGCGCCCTAATTCCTTTGCTTCCTTCTAAATGTCCCCTGCTCCAGAAGCTGGCGCAGGGGAGCCCAACGTTGCTCGACGGGGGCGGGCGGGCAGGCACAGGGCCCTTGGTTCAGGTTGGCCCCGCAGTCAGCACACAGGCCGACGCACCCTGGCCGGCAGAGGAGCCGCATCGGCGTGCTCGCGATCAGGTACTGCCGCGTCGCTTCGCCCAAGTCAAGTTGATTATACTCGTCGATCCGGAAGGCGTCCTTGTTCTCGGGGTCTGGGAGCTTGCCCCCGTGGAGGATGTCAATGATAGGATAGAATACCTCCTCAAGCTCTATGTCCAGGGGCTGACGCACCGGCACGAGACAGCGGTCACAGCGCCCTCGGACCTCCGTGGCCAGCGCCGCCTGGACCAGGATACCGCGGTCGGTGCGAAGGAGCTCAACGCGGCCCCGCAGAGGGATGCTCGCGCCCTGGGCGCCCTCGTCCACCACCTCGTCCAGCTCGTACTCGCGGCGGGCGCCGATCTCCGCTTTGAGGAGCTGGGCCACATTGATGCGCATGGCGCTCCCTTAGAACGCGGTCATTATAGGAATGGGTTCTGGAGAGTGTCAAGGCAACACTTATGGGGCGGCCCCCGCGGGGCCCCGGGCGCCGAGCCCTCGGCGGCATCCCGCGTGGACTGCGGACGCGGCCTGCCCTATAATCGCCAGCAGGATGCGGGTGCAGGTGAAGCTCTTTGGCCCCCTCGCTGAGGTGGCCCAGCGCCGGGAGTTCAGTCAGGAACTTCCGGCGGGCGCCTCGGTGGCCTCTTTGCTCCAGGAGCTCGCCTCCAGAGGGCCGCTGCTGGCGCGCTGGGGCGAGGCGCTCGCGGTGGCCGTCAATATGGAGTACGTCTCCCCGGACCGCCGGCTGCGCGAGGGGGACGAGGTGGCCCTCATCCCGCCGGTGAGCGGCGGGGCTGCGGCGCTCTTCCGGATCAGCCGCGACCCCATAGACCCGGCGGCGGTGGGCGCCCTGGTGGCGAGCCCGGGCTGCGGGGCCGTGCTCACCTTCCTGGGCACGGTACGAGACCACTCGGCGGGAAAGCCGGTGGTGGCCCTGGAATACGATGCCTACGAGCCCATGGCCCTGAAGGAGCTGGAGCGCATCGGGGCCGAGGCCCAGGCGCGCTGGCCGGGGCTGCGTATCGCTATCTGGCACCGGTGCGGACGCATGGCGCTGGCAGAGGTCAGCCTGGCCGTGGCGGTAGCCATGCCCCACCGCGCCGAGGCCTTCGAGGCCTGTCGCTGGGCGGTGGAAGCGGTGAAGGCCCGGTTGCCCATCTGGAAGAAGGAGTTCGCGCAGGACGGGAGCTGGTGGGTGGAGGGCGTGGTGCCCCAGCCGCCCCGGTCGAAGGAGGCGCGTCCGCGTGGCTGACGCCCTCGCAGGGATCAAGGTCCTGGAGCTGGGCCACATGGTGGCGGCCCCCTATTGCGCCAAGATCATGGCCGATATGGGGGCGGACGTGGTCAAAGCGGAGCCCCCGGAGGGCGACCCGGCGCGGGCCCGGGGCCCCTTTTACAAGGACCTGCCTGACCGTGAGACCAGCGCTCTCTATCTGTACCTGAACACCAACAAGCGTGGCGTTACCCTGAACCCCAGCACCGCCACTGGCCGCTCTATCCTCAAGGACCTCCTGGCCCAGGTTGACGTCTTCGTCGAGGATACCATGCCCGGCACCCTGGAAGGGTGGGGGCTGGGCTTCCCTGCCCTGAAGCGGCTGAACCCGCGGCTGATTGTCGCCTCCATCACCCCCTTCGGGCAGACGGGCCCCTATCGGCACTACCGGGCCTACGACCTCAACCTCTTCCACGGCGGCGGCCAGGGCCACATGGTCCGCAACGATGCCCTGGGCGCACGCCCGCCGCTCACCGGCGGCGGCTATCTGGCCGAGTTCGACGGCGGGATGACGGCCGCGGTCGCGGTGCTGGGGGCCCTCTACCACCAGGGACTCACCGGCCAGGGCCAGCGCCTGGACTGCTCCATACAGGAGGCGGTCATGGCCCTGGAGCGGGCGGTGCTCACCCGCTACCCCAACGAGCTGTTCGGCTCCGCCACCACGCCCCTGGGCAGCCGCAACGCGCGCTCGGGGATGAGTGGCGTTCAGCGGTGCCAAGACGGCTGGGTGGTCATCGCGGCCCTGGAGGAGCACCAGTGGCAGGGCCTGCTGCGCCTCATCGGCGCCCCTGACGGCAGCGCGCGCTCGTCACCGGAGCTGGAGACCCACATCCGGAACTGGCTGGCGGAGCACACCATGGATGAGGTGTACCACGGGGCCGAGGCCCTGAGCGTGCCCGCGGGGCGGCTGCAGACCTCAAAGGACCTGCTGGCCTCGGAGCAGCTACGGGCGCGGGAGTTCTTCCAGGCCGTCGCCCATCCCAGCACTGGCCCCCTGCCATACCCGACGGCATCCTACCGGATGTCCGCCAGCCCCTGGCGGGCCCGGCGCCCGGCGCCGCTCCTGGGCCAGCACAACGCCGAGGTGTACTGCGGCTGGCTGGGGTGGGGGCGCGAGGAGCTAGGCCGGCTGGCCGAGGCGGGGGTAATCTGATGGCTGCCAAGGGCCCTCTGGCGGGCGTGCGCGTCCTGGACTTCGGCTGGGCCTGGGCGGGCCCCTACGGCTGCACCCTGCTGGCTTTTCTGGGCGCCGAGGTAATCAAGATTGAGGGGCACCGGCGCCCCGATTACAGCCGCCGCATGTCCATGACCACCGGCCAGGCCTTCGACAACCTGGACCAGTCCACCGTCTTCAATGACATGAACTTGAACAAGCTGGGACTGGCCGTGGACCTGACCCGCCCCAGGGGCGTGGCGCTGGTGAAGGACCTGGTGAGCATCAGCGACGTCGTCATGGGGAACATGCGGCCGGGCACCATGGAGAAGCTGGGGTTGGGCTACGAGGAGCTGCGCCGGATCAAGCCCGACATCATCATGTGCTGGTCCTCGGCGGCGGGCGGGACCGGTCCCTACCGCGGCTACGTGGGCTATGCCCCCACCTTCGCCCTCCTGGGCGGCATCTCCCACCTGACGCGCTATCCCGACACCCCACCGACGCTCCTCTCCGGCTCCATAGACGCCCGCAGCGGCACCACCTTCGGGCTGGCCGCCCTGCTGGCCCTCAACTACCGCCTGCGCACCGGACAGGGGCAGTTCGTGGACCTCTCCTCCACCGAGGCCATCGCCGTCTTCAGCGGCCACGCTATCCTCGACTACGCCATGAATGGCCGGATAGAGGGGCCCATCGGCAACGAGGACGAGGCCATGGCCCCGCATAACGTCTATCCCTGCAAGGACGCGGATACCTGGATCACCATCGCCGTCGCCACCGAGGAGGAGTGGCGCCAACTCGTCCAGGCCCTGGGCGACCCGGCCTGGGCCCAGGACGACCGCTTCGCGGACGGCTACGGACGCTGGAGCCACCGCCAGGAGCTGGACCGGCACCTGGAGGCCTGGACCCGCCAGCGCACCGACTACGAGGCGATGGCTGCCCTCCAGGGCGCCGGCGTAGCCGCCGTCCCCTCCCTCGACAACCGCAAGCTTTACGAGGACCCTCATACCCGGTCCCGCGAGGTCTTCACCAGGCTGCGTCACCCTGCCATCGGCGAGCGCATCGTCATGGGGCCACCCTGGAAGCTTGCGACGACCCCGGCGCAGGTCATCAGGCCGGCGCCCCTCCTGGGACAGCACACGGGCTACGTCCTGCAGGAGCTGCTGGGGCTGCCGGAGCCGGCGGCTGAGGAGCTCAGGGCCGAGGGCGTGGTGTACGAGCCCGAGGTCGCCGTTCCACCTGCCTGAAACTAGTTCCCTTTGAATTCCGGCTTGCGTTTCTGCAGGAAAGCCTCCCTTGCCACCGCAGCGTCAAGGACGGTTTCGTTGGTAAGGAAGTGCCGCTCGTCCTCCAGCGCCTCCGCCAGGGTCATGTCGAGCTCGCGGTATATCTCTATCTTGGTGACGCCCATCGCCCTGGTGGGTCCGCGGGCCAGCTCGTGGGCCCAGGCCAGGACTTCCGACATCAGGCTGGCGTCGGGGACGACGCGGTTGACCAGCCCGATGCGCTCGGCCTCGCGCGCGCTGATGGTCTTTCCCGTCAGGAGCAGCTCCAAGGCCCTTCCCAAGCCCACCAGCCGTGGCATGAAGTACGTGGCCCCGCTGCCGATGAGGATGGCATGGCTGAGCCGGATGTCACCCAGGAGCGCCGTCTCGGCGGCGACGCGAAAGTCGCAGGCCAGGGCGAGGTCGGAGCCAGCGCCATGGCAGTTGCCATTGATGGCCGCCAGGACGGGCTTGCGGAGGTCACGTACGGCCTTGATCCAGTCCTGGTGCGTCACCTGAAGCCAATGGTAGCCGCGCCGGAGCTGGGAGGGCCGGGGCCCCATCCCTTTCAGATCATCCCCAGCGCAGAACGCACGACCGGTGCCGGTGATGACCACGGCCCTGACCTCATCGGCTTCGCAGCGCTTCAAGGCGTCCAGGAGCTCTTCGATAAGGTCGTCGGTCATGGCGTTGAGCGACCGGGGCCGGTTCAGGGTGATCACCCCCACGGGGCCGTCGCGGTCGAACCTGATGCTGGAGTATTCCGCTCCCGTCCCCTGTGCCCCCCGTTTGGTTTCAGAAGTATCCATCTCCACCTACCCTCGCCTACCCGCCAGGTTCCTCTTGCGGGGTCCCCGCCCCCATTTTTCATACCCTGCTAGGGCCGCAGGATGACCTTCCCGAAGTTCTTGCGGTCCGCCAGGTACCGATGGGCCGCGGCAGTTTCGGGCAAGGGGAAGACCCTGTCAACGACGGTCTTCATCTTGCCGCGCGCGCAAAGGTCGAGAATCTTCTCCAGCTCGGGTATCACCCCGCCGTAGCCCATCTGGCGGCCCAGCGAGAACTGGTTGAAGCTGGCGTTCTTGGCCGCCAGCGCCGCCAGGTCCGGTTTCTCGGCGGACCGGCTGCTGTTCCCCACAATGACCAGGCGTCCCAGCGGGGCTAGCGCCGCGATGCTCTTGGTCAGCACGGCGCCCCCGACTGACTCCAGCACCACGTTCACGCCGGCGTTGTTGGTGCAGCGCATCGCCTCGGGCAGGAAATCGTGCCGCTCGTAGTTGACCGCCACCTCGGCGCCCAGGGCCAGGGCCCGCGCCGTCTTCTCGTCGGTGCCGGCGGTCGTAATCACCTTGGCACCGAGGTGCCTGGCGATCTGAATGCCGGCCATCCCCACGCCGCTGCCACCGGACTGGATGAGGGCGGTCTCGCCCGCCTCGATCCTGGCAACCTTCACCAGGGCGAACCAGGAGGTCAGGAACACCATGGGTATGCTCGCCGCCTCCTCGAAGGAGAGGCTGGCGGGGATGGGGATGGTCCCCGCCCGGTGGACGGCCACCAGCTCGGCGTAGCCCCCTTGCGCCAGCGTTGCCACCACCCGCTGTCCTACCAGGCGGTCCTTCACCTCCGAGCCCACGGCTTCGATGGTCCCCGCGACCTCCCACCCGGGCACGAAAGGAAAGGAGGGGGCCGCGCCGGGGTACGTGCCCTCGCGCCGGAAGAGGTCGCCGCGGTTGATGCCGGCGGCTTTGACCCGGACGAGCACGTGTTTGGGGCCTATCTGGGGGTCGGGGAGGTCCCCATAGATGAAGGCGTCCTCGCTGCCAAACTGCTTCACATACGCTGCCTTCATAAAGCGCTCCTCCTGCGGAATCCGTGGGGATACCACGGTCTGGCGGGCGCGTGGCTGGCGCCCGGCTGTTCGACTTGCGCCCGCCGATTGTACATCGTCTCGGGTCTCGGTGGTAGGCGCTCCCCTTGTCGGCGCGTGGGGCTTCTGCTATCTTGAGACGTGCCTTGGGGAGGGATCGCATAGTGGTCTAGTGCACCCGCCTGCTAAGCGGGACCGCGCAAGCGGACATGGGTTCGAATCCCATTCCCTCCGCCACAAGTTAGAAGCCATTCCGTTGCCAGCCGGATCGCGCTGGCGGTGGGAGGTGGAAATGCCTGCAAACGAGACATCCTCCCGGACGCCAGAGCAATGGCGTGACTTGATACAATCCTGGCTTCAGGAAGAGGGCTGGAGTATAGGTATTCCGGCGGCTCCAACTCCAGACATGCGTTGGGTCCTAACTGGCCAAGACCCCGGCGGACGCCATGTTTTGATTGCACAGCGTATTGACAGGAGCGACCAGATCCTAATCAACGGCGGTGTGACCGTGAGTGACGAACATCGCCAAAGAATGGCCGCATTGGGCCAAGATGAAAGAGACGCATTCATATGGGAACTACACTTCACCCTCCTGGGAACAGACGTCGAGTTTCAATTAATAGGAGACCCATTGGAGCGCGTGATGATTGCGCAACGGATATACTATGATGCGCTTACCAAAGATGCTTTTCTCCAGAGGGTCTCAGACGTTCGTAAAGGGGTTATCTTGGTCATTGGGATGGTACGACACCAGTTTCGGGAAACGCCGCCGAGACGAGAGCTGGGCTTCAAGACACAGTAGGGGGAGCTATATGAATGGTGATTTTACCTATCGACTCAGTCTGCAAATTCCGAGTGTGGGCACGTCTGGGCCTCCTTCTATTGGCGCTGCGTTCCCTGCGGAGGACTTTCTGCCTCAGCAGGACTACGAGAGCACAGAACGTACCGAGCGAGAGGAGGAGGCTGAGGACCTGGCGGATGCCTTGGCGACGAAGTTGCTATACGAAAACAGTGGCCTGAAAGGATTCACGCCATATCGTGAGTACCGGGAAGAGCGGCGTAGAACCTAGCTCTCGGTATGAGGTCTACCTCGATCCACGTGCCCAGCGAGACCTGGAACGCCTGAACCTCGGAGATCGTAGGCGGATTGATGAGCATATAGTGGGGTTGGAGAGCAACCCACGCCCCTATGGAGTCAAGAAGTTGGGAGGGGACACATATCGAGTGCGTGTTGGGGATTGGCGCATCATCTACATTGTAGATGACGATGCCAAGAGGGTACTCATATCCCGTATTAAGCGGCGAGAGAAGGACACCTACAGCAGACTCTAGCCTTCGCTTACACTGCGCTCATCATCTCGGCACCGATCCTCACCAACCCGTAGGACCTGCGCCAAACCGTACACCACCTACCCCCATATACCTCATTCGCACTGGCAGGCTAGATAAATAGAACCCGTTCCAGAAAACGCCGCTGGCTCAAGTTGTCCCCACAAAATCTACACGCTGGTAGAATAGTCCCGTCATGCCCAACACCTACTACATCTGGACCAGCGGCTGCCAGATGAACCAGGCCGACTCCGAGCGGCTGGGCGCCAGCCTGGA
>JACQGV010000069.1 GCA_016199375.1 Chloroflexota bacterium
GACCTCCCGGGCCTTCCCCAGGGCGGCGCCGACATGGCCCTGGCCATCGCCCACCACCACCAGGGCGCTGAAGCTGAACCGGCGGCCGCCCTTGACCACCTTGGCGACCCGGTTGATAAAGACGACCTTGTCCTGCAAGGTCAGGTCCTGGGCCTCAATTCGCGCGCGGGACTCCGGCACTGCCATCCTAGAACTCCAGCCCCCCTTCTCGCGCTGCCTCGGCGAGCGCCTTCACCCGGCCGTGGTACTGGAAACCACCGCGGTCAAAGACCACCCGGACGATGCCCTGCTCCTTGGCGCGCTGGGCCACGAGGGCGCCCACCAGGCGGGCCGCCTCGCTCTTGCCCTTCCCGGCAAGCTGCTTGCGCAGCTCCGGCTCCAGGGAGGAGGACGCCACCAGGGTGCGGCCGCGGCCGTCGTCAATGAGCTGGGCCGCGACGTGCTTCAGGCTGCGAAAGACGCTCAGCCGCGGTCGGGCGGCGCTCCCCACCACCCTCCGGCGCACGCGCTCGTGGCGCAGCTGTCGCATCTGTCGGCTGTTCTTGGCCTTACCGCCCACTGCTCATGGCTCCTCTAAGCCTTCTTCACCACGGCCTTGCCGGCCTTGCGCCGCACCCGCTCGCCGGCGTAGGCGATGCCCTTGCCTTTGTAGGGGTCGGGAGGGCGCACGGCCCGGATGCGGGCCGCCGTCTGCCCCACGGCCTGCTTGTCTGCGCCGGTGACCACCAGGTGAGTGCCCCCCTCCACGTCCACCTGGACGCCCGGCAAGGGGGCCAGCACTACGGGGTGGGTGAAGCCCACCGCGATGCTCACCTTGTCCCCCGCCTTCTGGGCTCGAAAGCCCACGCCGGTGATGTCCAGCTCCTTGCGGAAGGCCTGGGTGACCCCGATCACCATGTTGTTCAGCAGGCTCCTGGTGAGCCCATGGAGGGCCCGGCTGAGCCGGTCGTCCCCCTGGCGCTCCACCCGCAGCACGCCGTCCTCCCGCTTGAGGGTGACCTCGGGCCGGAAGGTCTGGACCAGGGTGCCCTTGGGCCCCTTGACCGTCACCGTCTGGCCCTGGATCTGGACCTCAACACCCTTAGGGATGATTACTGGTTGCCTGCCGATCCGCGACATCTAGCTAGCACCCTCTACCACACGTAGCACAGGACCTCGCCGCCCAGGCCCTGGCGCCAGGCCTCCCTCCCGGTCATGATGCCCCGGGGAGTGGAGACGATGGCGATGCCCATGCCTCCGTACACCCTGGGCAACTCGCGCCGGCGGGAGTACACCCGCAGGCCCGGCATGCTGACCCTCCGCAGGCCCAGGATGGCGGGCTGGCGCTTGCCCAGATAGCGGAGGCGCACCCGCAGCGTGGGATGCCCGGAGCGGTCCTTCGCCGGCTCGAAGTCCTCAATAAAGCCCTCGTCCTTCATGATCTGCAGGATGGGGAGCTTCAGCTTCGAGGTCGGCACGGTCACGCTCTCTCTCCGCACCGCTACGGCGTTGCGGATGCGGGTCAAAAGGTCGGCAACGGGATCGCTCATCATTTTCTAACGCTCGCCCTCACGCCTAGTGACACTCACCCTCACCAACTGGCCTTGCGGACCCCGGGCAGCTCGCCCACCAGAGCCCGCTGGCGGAAGCAGATGCGACAGAGGCCGAACTTGCGCATGTAGCCCCGGGGACGGCCGCACACCCGGCACCGGCTCCGCTCCCGCACCGCGAACTTGCGCGGCTGGTTCATGCGCTGCATATCAATAAGCTTGGCCACGGCCTATCGCAGTCCTTTCCTAGTTGCGACTGAAGGGCATCCCCAGGAGCTCGAGCAGCTTCAGGGCCTCGCGGTCGCTGCCGGCGGTGGTGACAATGGTGGCCTGGAAGCTCCGCACCTTGTCCACCTTGTCATACTCAATCTCCGGGAAGACGATCTGCTCTCGGATGCCCAGGGAGTAGCTGCCCCGGCCATCGCAGGCGCTCCGGGGCACCCCGCGAAAGTCCCGAATCCTGGGGAGCGCCACGTTCACGAGCTTGTCAAAGAAATCATACATGCGGTTGCCCCGCAGGGTGACCATGGCCCCGATGGGCATGCCGGCCCGCAGGTGGAAGTTGGCGATGGACTTCTTGGCCTTGGTCACCACCGGGCGCTGGCCGCTGATGACGGCCAGCTCCGCGGTCATGGACTCCAGGGCCTTGGCGTTCTGGATCGCCTCCCCCAGGCCCACGTTGAGGACCAGCTTCGCCAGCCTCGGCACCTCCAGCTGGTTGCGATAGCCGAACTCGCGCATCAAGGCTGGCACCACCTCCTGGCGGTACCGCTGCTTCAGCCGCGACGGCGGGGCGGGCGCGGCGGCCGCCGCAGCCTCGGCCTTGGGCCGGGCCGTGGGGCGGCCCTCGGCGGCGGGCGCCGCCGCCTGCGCCGGCGCCTTGGGCGCCCGCGCTTTGGCCGCCGGCCGCGGGCCCTTCTTGGCCTCCCCCGTATCGCGGGGCGCCTTGGTCTCCTTTTCCGCCATCCTCAAACTACCTCAGCCTATCTGCTCGCCGGTGCGCCGGGCCACCCGCACCTTCTTGCCGTCGGCCAGCGTTTCGAAGCCCACCCGGGTGGGCTGGCCGTTGAGCAGGAGCATCACCTTCGAGACATGCAGAGGGGCTTCCTTTTCGATGATACCGGCCTGCCGTATGCCCGGTCGCGCCCGTTGATGGCGCTTCACCAGGTTCAAACCCTGGACCAGCAGCTTCCCCTCGCGCGGGATGGTGCGCAGCACCTTCCCGCTCCGCCCCCGGTCGCGGCCAGTGATGACCAGGACGGTATCGCCCTTGCGGACCTTCTGGCCCATCTCAGAGCACCTCCGGCGCCAGGGAGACGATCTTGGTGAAGTTCTTGTCGCGCAGCTCCCGGGCCACGGGCCCGAAGATGCGGGTGCCCTTGGGGTTGTTGCCCTCGGCGAGCAGCGCGGCGGCGTTCTCGTCGAAGCGGATGTAGGAGCCGTCGGCGCGCCGGTAGCGCTGGACGACGCGGACCACCACCGCCCGCACTACATCGCCCTTCTTCACCGGCGCGTGAGGGACGGCCTGTTTGACCGCGGCCATAATCACATCGCCCACTCCGGCATAGCGACGCTTCGAGTGGCCCGGGATGTTGATGCACATAATCACCCGCGCGCCGCTGTTGTCGGCCACTTTCAGACGGCTATAGGTCTGGATCACTGCGAGGCCTCCCCCGGGGTCGCGACAGCCGGCCGCGCCTCCGGCGGCAGGGCCAGCTCTCCCGGCTGGATCTCGGCGACCTGGCCCTTTTTCAACACCTCCGCCACCCGCCAGCGCTTGGTCTTGGAGAGGGGCCGAGTCTCCACGATACGTACCACATCGCCCAGGGCACAGGCCCCCGCCGGGTCGTGGACGTGAAAGGCCCGCCGCTGCCGCATCACCCGCTGGTACTGCGGGTGGCGGCGCAGCGTCTCCACCGCTACCACCACGGTCTTCTCCATCTTGGCGGAGACGACGGTGCCGGTCCGAGTTTTCCTGTGAGTCCTTCCCTTGTCCATATCTCCCTGCGCGAACGGCGCCCTTGCCTCAGGCCACCCGGAGGCCCCGGCGCCCTGGGGCCCATCAGCCCCCTGTCACCAGCTCCCGCTCCCGAATCACCGTAGCCAACTGGGCGATGCGCCGTTTGGCGACCCGCAGCGCCCGGTGGTTCTCCAGCTGCCTGGTGGCCAGGCGCAGGCGCAGGTTGAAGACCTCCCTCCGCGCTGCCTCCATCTGCTTGCCGAGCTCCTCGGAGGTCAGCCCCCGAATCTCCCTGGCCCTCGTCCTCGCCACGCTAGACTCCCTGTTGCCGGGGGGGCTCAGGCCCCGATCCCCAGCTCCTCTTTGCTCACGATCTTGGTGGGAATGGCAAGCTTGTGGGCCGCCAAGCGCAGCGCCGCCCGCGCTGTGGGCTCCTGCACTCCCGCCACCTCAAAGAGCATACGCCCGGGCTTCACTACAGCGACCCAGTGGTCGGGGGCGCCCTTGCCCTTGCCCATGCGAGTCTCGGCGGGCTTCTTGGTGACCGGCTTGTCGGGGAAGACGCGAATCCACACCCGGCCGCCACGCTTCAGGTAGTGGGTGATGGTGCGCCGGGCCGCCTCGATCTGGCGGGCGGTCATCCAGGCCGCCTCCTGAGCCTGCAGTCCGAACTCCCCGAAGGCCAGGTTAGCGCCTCGGCTCGCCACCCCCCGGCGGTGGCCCCGCTGCTGTTTACGATACTTCACTCGCTTGGGCTGGAGCACCTAGCTACTCCTGGGGCGCCGGCTCAGCGGGCCTGGTCTCACTGGCGGAATCCGCGGGGGCTGGGGCGGGCGCCGCCTCTGCAGCCGCCTTAGGCCGGGAGGGACGCCGGCGCGGGGCCCTCGGCTTGGCTTCCCCCGCTGCTACCGGGGCCTCACCCGGCC
>JACQGV010000070.1 GCA_016199375.1 Chloroflexota bacterium
CGGTTGCAGCGGGCGCAGAAGTGCTCCTCGCTGACGGGGCTGATGAAGCCGATGCTCCCCGCCGCGCCGGGGACACGGAAGTAGCGGGCGGGCCCGTTGCCCGGCAGCTCAGCTGACTCCAGCGGCCCGTAGGCCGCCTCGATGCGCGCCCGGAGCTCGTCCGTGGGGAGGTAGGCCCCATCAAGCCCGCCGCCGTGGCAGTCCTGGTTCTGCTCCTCAGGGAAGGGCATCAGCTCAATGAAGCGCACGTGCCAGCCCTCCGCCACGGTGAGGCGGGCGAAGTCCAGGGCCTCGTCGTCGTTGACGCCCCGCATGGAGACCACGTTGATCTTGACCGGCTCCAGGCCCACGGCCCTGGCCGCTTCGATGCCAGCGAGCACGTCCTGCCAGGTGCCGGTGCCCCGGGCGAGGCGGTCGAACCGCTCCGGCTTGAGGGTGTCCAGGCTGACGTTTATGCGGTCCAGCCCGGCATCCTTCAGCTCGCGGGCGTAGCGGGCCAGCAGGACGCCGTTGCTGGTCATGGTGATCTCTTCGATGCCAGGGGCACTGCGCAGGGAGCGGATGAGCGCCGGGAGCTCGCGGCGCACCAGGGGCTCTCCGCCGGTGACCTTCAGCCGGGACACGCCTAGGCCGGCGGCCACCCGCACGACGCGGGCGATCTCCTCGAAGGTGAGGACCTGGCTGCGGGGAAGGAAGCCGCTGAAGGTTGTCGGCATGCAGTAGACGCAGCGGAAGTTGCAGCGGTCGGTCACGGAGATACGCAGGTACTTGTGCACCCGCTGGAACCGGTCCTGCAAGACCGGCAGAATGACCATGGTCACGCCCGCACCCCCTCCGCCCACAGCTCTATGACCTGCCGCGCCTTCAAGGCGGCCCGGCCCCGGTGACTATACAGGTTCTTCAGGCCCGGCCGCAACTCTGCGAAGGTGGCCCCCAGCTCCGGAACATAAAAGATGGGATCGTAGCCGAAGCCTCCTGCGCCCCGCGGCTCGTGGGCGATGAGGCCCTCCACGGCAGCCTCCCAGGCCACCACCTGGCCCTTGGGCGTGGCCAGGGCCATGGCGCAGCGAAAGCGGGCGCGCCGTTGCTCGCCCTCGCAGCCCCGCAGCCGCTCCAGGAGCATCTCGCAGCGCTGGGGGTAGCTCAGCTCCTCGCCGCCATAGCGGGCGGAGTACACCCCCGGCTCGCCCCCCAGGGCCTCGACCTCCAGGCCGGAGTCGTCGGCCAGGGCCAGGAGCCCGCTGGCCTGGGCGTAGCCCCTGGCCTTGAGGATGGCGTTCTCCTCGAAAGTGGCCCCTGTCTCCTGCACCTGGACGGGGCGCTTCAGCTTCACCTCGCCGGGGCTCACAACCCGATACGGCAGCCCCAGCAGGAGCTGGCGCAGCTCCTGGAGCTTGCCCAGGTTGGTGGTGCCGAGGAGCAGCTTGTCCATCCGCTAAGTATACGACTGGTGGAGCCACACGGCTATTGCGTCGGCGTCGGAGTGAGGCATCCAGTGCCAGGTGAAGTGAGTATTGCCTAGTGGGTTACTCTCGCATAAGTGATATGCTCGTGTGGGCCCAGCGCAGCCATCAGGTGAAACGGGTGGGGTCACAGACTGGCGCCAGTGATGAAGCGCTCGTAGCATTGGTGGTAGAACGCGACCTCTCAGCGTTCACTTGCCTCTACGACCGCTACGCACCGGCGGTATATGCCTTCGCTGCCCACATGTTGGGTAAGAATCAGGCTGAAGAGGTGGTCCAGGACGTTTTCCTGCGCCTGTGGCAGAGGTCCCGTCAGTTCGACCAGCAACGTAGTAGCTTCCGTGCCTGGTTTATGGCGATCGCACGGCATCAGGTCTGGGACGAGCTGCGACGTAAGGACTTTCACCAGGGCTTGGTGGCGTCGGAGGCGGTTGACGCATTGCTGGCTGGAGAGGACCCCGCCACGCATGTGGTCGAGGAGGCCTGGCGGGACGAGCGCAGCAGGGCGGTGCTGGAGGCGCTCAAGGGCCTGCCGACAGAGCAGCGTAGGGTGCTGGTGCTGGCATATTTCGGCGGGCTGAGCCAGTCGGCAATAGCCCACCACCTGGGTTGGCCTCTGGGAACAGTGAAGAAACGCACGCGCCTGGGCCTGCAAAAGCTGCGGGCCTGGCTGGGCCGATAGCATGGAATGTAAGCGGGTTCGCAAACTGTTGGAGGCCTACGCTCTAGGCTCCCTCGAGCCTGGAGAGAGGGCCAAAGTCGAGCGGCATTTGGAGGGCTGCTCGGACTGCCGGCGGCTGGCGGATGAGTATGCTGAAGTGGTCGGGCTGCTGTCGCCGGCGCTGGCGGCGCGCTCGCCGGCGCAGCCTCCATCGGGATTGAAAGGGCGCCTGCTGCAGGCAGTGCAGAAAGCCCAGGAAGAGGGGACGCCGTCAGCAGAGCAACGCTCTCAGGCGCCTGTAGCACCCGGAGTTGATTACGGCCTAGGGCGTTCCTGGCGCCCGCCTAACTGGTGGCGGCCACGCCTGGTGGGCGCTCTGGCCTTGGCGGGCGCCCTGGCCTTGGCGTGGGCCTTATTCTGGGGCGTCAACTCCAGGGCAGCGCTTTCCCGCGAGCGTGTCCTGCGCCAGGAATTGGTTAACCTGGTGGGTCAACAGGAGACGGTGCTGGAGATAGTGGACTCCAATCAAACTGTTAAGCGGGTGCTCCGCGCCACCGAGAGCGGCTCGCCATCCTATGGCAAGCTCTACAGCCGACCGGACCTGTCATATGTTGTGGTCATGACGGCTCGCTTGCCGTCGCCGCCAGCAGGCCAGATGTATCAGGTCTGGCTGACCAGTAGCGGCGAGACACGGCTGGCGGGGGCCCTTTCCGTAAATGCCCAGGGCTTCGGCCTGCTGGTATTTGAGGCCGCAGATAAGGGCCCATCTTACGATTCCGCCAAGGTCACGCTCCAGCCCGAGGCCAGCGCCGACCCGGCATTTCCGCCCGTCTTGTTTTGGTCTGCGGCCCGCTAGTCTTCCGGGCCTGGGATCCAGTCCCGACCTCCGCGAGTATTGCCCATAGAGCGCTACCGCCTTGTGGGCCACTTTTAGGACTGGCGGAGGTCTGCATGCGGCCTTTAGGTTCTGTTGGGCCGGAACGACGGTTGCCACGTAGGCACGCACTACTCAGCGGGCTTGGATTGGTGGCATTATTGGTAGCGAGTTGCACCGCGCCTACACCCGTTCCCACGGTAACACCTCGGCCTACAGCCACCGCGACCATTCTCCCTACGCCGACGCCGCTAGCTTTGGCAGCCTGCGGAGAGCCCTCTGCGGTGAGCACTATCGAGACCCCAGTACCCGTGACGCCTACGACGCCTCGTCCTACGCCGACGCCCGCCGCTTCGCCGACGTCACCGCCGCCGACGGCTACGCCACGGCCCGCGCCCCAGACTGACAGGGTCGGTTTCCCCGAGGGCTATAAGACCGACTACAAACGGCTCTATGTCTTCGACCGCTTCGACGCCAAGAGCGTGAGCTACATAAGCGGTAACGATGCGGCGGCCACGGTGAAGCCGGGCGAGCCCTTCCCCTACGGCAGCATTCTAGTGTTTGAGTCGTGGCGACCGAAGGAGGACGCAGCCGGGAACCTGCTGCCCGACGAGAATGGGCACCTGGTCCGGCAGGCCCTAAATGCTATCTTCGTCATGCGCAAGGAAAAGGGATATGGCGAGGCCTACCAGAACCGGCGGTCTGGGGAGTGGGAGTTCGTGGCCTATCGGCCTGACAAGAGCTATCAGACAGCGCCCCAGGGTTCCGCGGTCTGCTCCTCCTGTCATCTTGGGGGCGCCGGCCAGGGTAGGGACTTCGTCTTCCGGCCACAGCTCATCTTCGTCAAGGACCGCTATGCTCGCTCCGACGCCACGGGGGCGGGCGAGATCGGCCTCTCGCGCATGGCCTTTGCTCCCAACACCTTTACCGTCAAGGCGGGCACGACGGTGAAGTGGGTCAACAGCAAGGTGGACGGGATAGACCATACTGTGACCGCCGCTGACAACGCCTTCGACTCTGGTGTTCTCAAGCCAGGGGCCAGTTTCAGTTTCACCTTCAACGCGCCTGGGACATACTAGGTTCTGTTGACATTGTCATCGCAGCCATATGAGGGCGCTTATGAGATGAAGGAAACCCAGGTAGGTGCTGGCGAGCTTGTCGTAGCGGGAGAAGATGCGCCGGTAGTGCTTGATCTTGTTGATGAAGCACTCCACCAGGTGGCGCTCCTTGTACAGATGGGCATCGTAGTCCCGGGGCGTCTTCCGGTGGGATCGGGGCGGGATCACGGGGACCGCGCCGCGCTGGCGGATCACCTGAACGAAGGCTTCGGCATCATAGCCCTTGTCAGCAATGACGTACCCCATGGGCCTGGACGGCAGCAGCGCCTCAGCCTGGGTGATGTCGTGGACTTGGCCTGCCGTGAGCCGGAGCTGAAGGGGGTTGCCCAGACCATCCACGCTCATATGGATCTTGCTGCTGAAGCCACCGCGGCTCCGACCCAGGGCCTGGGCCCCTTGGCCCCCCTTTTGCGCGGCGCACCTGCCGCACAGGGATGGGCCCGGACCAGGGTGCTGTCCACGAGGAGTTGCTCCATGTCGGGATCATCGGCCAAGGCGTCATGCATCCGTTTCCAGATGCCCTTCTCACACCAGCGGAGGAAGCGTTTGTACACGCTATTCCACTTGCCGTACTGCTCCGGCAGCGCCCGCCACTGGGCGCCTGTCCGGGCCATCCACAGGATCCCTGCGAGAAAGCGCCGGCAGTCCTTCTCTTGCCCCACATACACACCTGTACAGGAGCGTAAGAAACCAACCACCCTGCTCCACTGGTCGGGGCGAAACTCTTCCGTCGTCATGTCCACAGTCTAAGACTGAGTTCAGAATTGTCAACAGAACCTAGTATTTCTGCGCGCTTCATCCCGAGCAAATGCGGGCGAGGATACAAGTGACGAGCTAACGCAGCCGTACAGGCCATTCAGGTAGGGGCGGCAGGCAGGCCGCCCCTACCTATGCTACTAGAAGCCAGCCGAGTTGTGCCACTGTGTATTGTGGTGCGGAAAACCGCTATGGCATACTGGGAGCGCTCGAAACGAACGTTAGAGGAAGGGCACACGTAAATGGCAGACACGTCCTTGAAAGAAGCCTCGCGGGCCAGCCTGCGGACCGCCCAGGGCGACATCGCCTACTACCGCCTGCCACACCTGGAGGAGCAGGGCCTGACGCGCCTCTCCCGGCTCCCGTTCTCCATCCGCGTGCTCCTGGAA
>JACQGV010000052.1 GCA_016199375.1 Chloroflexota bacterium
CCGCCCGGCACCTTGGCGCGTTCCGGCGAGCGCAGGAAGGGGGGCGTGGTGTAGAGCTTGCTTGCCTGGAGCCTGAGGTAGTCCCTGCCCTTGGCATCGATGACGCGCTCCAGGTGCGCCGCCATCCCGTCCTGGAGAGCGTCGGGATGGGCGACCGTTCTCCCGGACCAGGGGAAAAGCACGAAACGGCCGAAGGAGTGGAAGTCGAGGGTGCCCTTGAACTGCCTGGCGGATATGAGAGTCTGCATCGCTTTCACTTCCTCGGCAAAGCCCGCGGAGGGGCCCCGGTAATTGTCTTCAGCCGGGTCGGTGCTGAAGGCACCCTCGGGAGCGCCCCAGGTCGACGCAGCGTAGTTGCGGTTAGGGTCCACCGACTCGCGGCCCACCGCGGTCGGGAAGTTCTTGCGCCACAGCCGCTCGACCAGAACGCTGTGCTCGTGGCCATCGGGATTGACCATGGGGACTATCCATATGTCCCGCGAATCCACTATCCGGCGGACCAGGGCGTCGCCGGCGTATTTGGTGACAAGGAACTCGGCGATGAGGAAGGGGACCTCCACCGATATCCACTCGCGCGCGTGGTGGCACCCCGCGATCAGGACCGGGCTCGCTGGATTCCTCCCGATCCTGATGGCGTGGATGTCCTTCCCCTGCTCGCTGCGACCGATGGAAGTGACCGCAGGGTCCACAACCCCCGCGGGGGCCGCGGCGCGCAGGGCGGCCAGGTCGTCCTTCAGGCTTTTGAAGGTCATGGTCAGCGGCAACCCGCCGACGGGGTCGATCACGGACGTCACCTGAGGCCCCGCAGTGTCGTTCCGATGGTAGTTGGCCATTCTCTTTCCCGGCGAACAGCCGGCCTCTAAGCGACCCTGAACCTGCCGCGCTCTTCCGTAGACAGGGCCGCCAAAGCCGCGTTTTGGACCGACTCGATGGCGGCCAGCGCCTGCTCGCGGGGTAGACCAAGGACCGCGCCCGCGTACTCGTTGCTGGAGCGGAACAGCTCCGCCACCGGTATCCCCCTGTCCCTCAGGACCTGGACCGTCGCGTCGGAAGCCCGAACGGCGACGCCCCTGTCGGTCTCGAAGACGAAGTCCAGGTCAAGGTCCGCGGGCATTTCAGGTATCAGCACTATGCGACGCTCGTTAGCCATGACTTTACCTGCGCCTACCGCTTAGGGACCCAACCCCTCGAAGTCAGGGACCTTTAGCTCGTAAGGGGCTCCGGCCGGCAGCATCACGTCGAAACGCCCGTCGGCCTTTGTAACCCCACTGGAGACGGTGTTCCCTCCGCCGTCCACAATGCTGAAGGGGGTCCCGGCGGGCAGGAAGCGGTGCCCGGTCGCGGCCTCCGCATACTCGGGCGCCACGCTCCGGTCCTCAATCTGGCCAAAGTACCTCACCCCCACCGAGAGGGTATGCACCGCCATGACGGCGGGAGAGCCGTCCTGGGGCGTGAATAGCACGCATAGCTTGCGGTCGGGGACTAGTGGTGTGTGTCCCTTCACCTCGACCAGCCCGTCGTGCTTGTCGTCTATGATTTCGATTGCGGTCGCGTCGGTGGTGGCCCAGACGAAGCTGCCAGCGGTGGCTGGTACCACTGCCGCCTTCAGGCGGGTTGCGACATCAGGCGTCAAGGAGACGGGGGGTGGTGCGACTCCGTCCTCAGCATGCACGGCTAGGGCGATGGCCACGTCACCCACGGAAAGATGCACAGGGCTGCGGGACACCTCGCCTAGAGTCACGGTGAGGGCGACATCCGGCTCCCGCGAGCCCG
Organism: Chloroflexota bacterium; assembly: GCA_016199375.1. Taxonomy (GTDB): domain Bacteria; phylum Chloroflexota; class Dehalococcoidia; order SHYM01; family SHYM01; genus JACQGV01. Next base: position 1,774 of record JACQGV010000052.1, read on the forward strand.
GCGTGCTGGCGACCTTCCCATAGATGTCCACCAGGTCTGAGTGGTTGCCTGCGAGGGTGTTGGTAGCGGGGCCCACAGCGCTGCCGAAGACTACCTCTCCCTTCGCGCTCCCGGTTGCTCTGCCGAAGCCAAGCTCCGCCGTGCTTTCCGCCGCCGGCCAGGTGACCGTCAGGAGCATCTTCGAAACCTCGCCTTGAGGAATGCGGTCGGAGCACATCACGACCACATGAGCCGGCCATCCCTTCTTGCAGATCGTTGCCCGCGCTATCTCTACGGGGACGTCAGCTCGCGGCATGCCACCTCTCCTTCCCCTTGAACTCCACGCCCTCGGTGTGAGGATGCTGTCCACTGTAGCGACCCATCTAGGGCGCCCTGATGTTGAACTTGATGGCCTTCGACACCCTGGCCCCGAAGTTGTTGCCGGTCCCCGACCATACCTTGGCGGCCGCCCGCAGCTCGTACAGGTATAGCTGGCGCAAGGTCGCCTCCAGGCCGTCGCCCTTCTCCGGCGGCGAGAACGTTTCGTCGGAATCGAAGTCGGGCTGATAGGTCACCCGTATGGTCTCGGTCCTGCTGGCCGGACCCGTTGGCGCCGTGTACTTGATGTTGACGATGCCGTGGGCGTTGGTGGCTCGATACCTTTCCGTGGTCGACGCGGCGGCCGCGGCGGGCGCCCGCTGGCCGTGCCTGGCGGCCGGCCCCGGACCGGCGTGAAGGGTGTACTGGGCCGTGTTACCCACCTCGATGCGCAGGTTGTAGCCCCGCAAGGGCATGCCGCTGGCGTCTCCGACCTGAATGATCAGGTCCCTGGCCTGCCCCTCCACAATGTCCACCTCATCGTCGAGGGCCGCGCCCGGACCGGTATCGGACGTCCCTTCCGTTATGGCGATGACGGGCATCAGCTGGTTGTTCAGCTCGAAAATGGACTGGGCGATCTGAGCGAAGGCGGGCTGAGCGGCGTGGAACTGGGACAGAACGTTGCGAAGGTAGACGCGGCTGGCCTCGTCTATGTCGGCCTGGGGAGGGTCGGCTTCGAAGAGGCGCAGGGCCTTCCAGATCGTGTCGACATAGCGCCGACTCTGCTCGTCGCTGATGTTCATGTTGTAGCCGTGCCAGTAGCTCGGAGCATCGGCGAACAGGACCACGGGGTCGCTCAGCGCCCGGTGTATCTGGTAAAGGGCGTTTGAGAAGTAGCCCTCGTTGCGCAGCCCCTGGGCGGGGTCGTCGAAGGTGGGCGCGGCGGCGGAGGCAGGTCCGCCGAACAGGTACTGGGGAGCGGCGCCGCCGCGCTCCTCAATCGCCAGCAGGCCGCTCGGCACCATCCGGAAGCCCCTCAGCCTGTCGACGCTCCCGAACTCGCTGCCCCAGAAATGTTCCACATACTCCGCCCAGCCCTCCGTGAGCGCCTGATTGAACGAGCCAATGGTGCCGCTGGAGTGGCTCCGGCCTATCTGGATCAGGCCCACCAGAGAGAAGGGTGGATAGGGTTCCAGGGCCTTGAAAAAGACCCAGTGAGTCATCTCATGGACGAGCACGGAGTCGTCCCAGGCGTCGGACCCCCGCCCGTGGGGTGAGTCCTCGCCCATGTTCACGTCCAGGAACTGATAGCTCCCCTCCCCGGAGATCAGGTCCACATCCAGGGTGCGGCTATTCTCTCGCGTGCCCCAGCGCCGGGACGCCTCGTCCTGGCGGGTGTGATGTTGGTACCACTTCTGCCCCATGCGCAGGACCTTCATGACGTTGATGGCCGAGCTAGTGCTGCGCGCAGAGCCCAACAGTTGGGTGTGAAGGTATTCGTCCCCCGCGAAGTCGCCCTCCGGCTCAGATATGAAATCGTGGGAGTCGTCGAAGATACTTACGTCGCCCACGTTCAGCTTCAGCCCCAGCTCCGACTCCCAGTCGGCCTTGGTTATGGCCCGGAAGGAGATGTCCGGCAGCCCCTCGCCCAGGTCGAACAGGTTCACATGCAGGTCAGTCCTGGTGCGCACCAGGCGGACGCGGTCATGGCCCGTATCGGCTACGGCCAGCAGGCCCCGGCCGTCGACGACGGCCCGCGTGGGGGCATCGAACACCAGCGCCCGTGCCAGGTCGGGGTAGTAGAGGCGGTCGAGACGGAAGTCCATCCGCAGCAGCCGCTTGAGGTCCCAGGATTCCAGCAGGGTGCCGTCGGCCTCCAGCCGGACGACCACGTTTTGAGCGCGGTCGCTCACGATCAGCTTGTCCTCCGCGTCAACGGAGACGCCGCAGGGCGCGGCCGTCGCCAAGCCCGAGCGGACCACCGGTACCGGGAAGCCTCGCACGAAGTTGTCGGAAGCATCGAACTGGACGATGCGGCCGCTCCCGGTGTCGGCCACGTACAGATTGCCCCGCGAGTCAACGGCGACGTCCTCGGGGCGGACCAGCGGGCCACCTCCCGCCGTCAGGGGCGTCTCGAAGGTGCCATCGCGCTTGAGCTTCTGCACCCGGTTGTTGTTGCGGTCGGCGACGTAAAGGAGGGGCTCGACCCGCTGGGCCACGGCGATGCCGCGAGGATCATCGAACTGGTTCGCCCCGGAGCCATGGGAGCCGATATCGGCCTGGTGGGCGAGGGATGAGTTGTACCGCCGAACGCGGTGATTGCCGGAGTCAACAACGAACAGGTTTCCCTCCGGGTCTAACGCTATCCCGGCGGGGTTGGCCAGGCCGGCCGGCGGCGGCGCTATGGCTGGGACCAGCTCCCCAGCAGCGTTGCGCTCGAACGCCAGGACGCGGTTGTTGCCCGAGTCGCTCACCCAGAGCTTGCCGTCCGGCCCCAAGGAAACGTAGGCCGGCGCGTTCATATGTTCCGCACTGTCTCGCCGTGTCCAGGGGGTGCCCATCGCATTGGGCAGGGCCGCGTCGGCCAGTGGCGCCGCGGCGCCGTCGAAGACGGTGCCTCGGGCCACCCTCTTGTTGCCGCTATCGGCGACGTACACCTCGCCCCGCGAGTCCGCGGCCACGGACGCTGGCGTGAAGGGGCTGCTCGGGGCTGCCGCATAGGGGTTGGTCCAATGGGCCAGGTGATCGCCCGTGTCGCCGTTCAAGCGCTGGACCCGGCGGTTGCCCAGCTCGGCCACGTACACGTATCCATTCTTCATGTCCACGGCCAAGGCCGCGGGCGTATCGAACTCGCGGTTGCCGCTGCCGCTCCCGCCTCCGCTCTTCTCCCAGTCGGCTTCGTGAACGTAGGCCAGCGGGGACGCGCTCGCGTCCAGGCGCCAGCGCGACACCCGATGGAGGGTGCGGTCGCTGACGTACAGTCGCCGCTGCCTGTCGGCCGCCACGCCCACGGGCTCGGTGAACTGCCCCGCGCCCGGACCGGCGGCCCCGAAGGTGCTGAGGAGCACCAGGTCCACCGTGGGATAGGCGCTGGCGCGGTTGGAGTGGTTGGGGGAAGGGGTGATGGCGATGGTGAAGACCTGCACCTTCTTATTGCCCGCGTCGGCCACGGCCAGCAGCTCCGGGGCGTCGACGGCACGGTCGGGGACCACGGCCAACCCGCGCGGCGAGCTGAGGCTGCCGCCAAACGAGCGCGCCGTCACAAGCCCATAGTCGCCGCTGCCGCCGTCAAGGAAGTCCGGCCGGAGGATAACGATGCGATTGTTGCCGGTGTCCGCGACAAAAAGGTTGCGGTACTGGTCCAACGCCAGTCCGCCCGGGCCGTTGAACGTGACTGCGCCGCCGGGCCCGCCGATGGTTTCGCAGAGGGTGCCGTCAGGATAGAAGTGACGCACGACGTCGCCGTCGATCATGAAGACAACGCCGTGGGTGTCCACCGCCATCGGCCCGACGTTGTCAAAGCTGCCGCCACCCAGGGCGCCCACAGGAGCGCCCGGCGGATCGAGCCACGCCTTCGGCGCGCCCGCAACACCGTCCAGGGCGCACGGGGCCGTGGGCCAGGTATCGAAATAGGGGTACTTGTCCGTCTCCCCCACTGCCACGGTCTTGCTCGCCCTGGCGTCGAAACCAAAGCCCTTCAACGTGTCGTCGGGATTGAGGAAATCAATCCAGAGGAAATCGTCGTAGTCGGCGAGAAAGATACGGGCGGTGTCCTCAGGGAGGGCGACAGGATTCCGTTTGCCCGACGGATCGAAGTCTGTGTAAGAGACCCGCAGATTGCTGTGGAGCCCGACCACCAGCTGCAACGGGTTGTTGGGATCGCTGTGCTCGGTGATGCGCGGGATCCGCCGGTTCACGTAGTGGCGGGTCACCCACTCCTCGGGCAGGGTGAGCTGCCGGTCGGCCGGCGCGCCAGCCGGCACCTTCCGATCGACCGCGGGGATCGTGATGGTGAAGAAGGGGTTGAGGCTGCCCTCCTTCGTGTCGTCGAACCCTATCTCTACCTGGGCCAGGCCGTTAGGATCGGTTGTGGGGGTGCCCGTCGAAAGGTCCGGGTCCCAGAGCCAGCCGCTGTCCTCGCACTTCAGTCGGGCATTAGGCACTGGGACCATCCGGCCCTGCAACGGATCGAAGGTCAGTACCTTGACGTGGATAGTGCGCGTGACCGCAGCCATCAGACCGACACCCCGACGCTGGCGCCGGCACCGCCCAGAGCGGTCCGCGCTGCCCCCAGCATCTGGTCGAAGGCCGTCTCCGTACGACGCAGGCTGGCCTCGAAGGCCTGCTCCAGCTCGTTCAGCTTGTCTACGACCGGTGACAGCACGACGGTAAAGTCCACTCCGTCCAGGGCCCCCTGTAGCGGCCCCCAGGCGTTGTTCAGCGGCGGGCCCAGGGTGACCCGCGGATCGACCCGCGCCACGATCCCCTTCACCCTGTCCAGGGGGTCTTGCAGGCCCGTCAGAACCTGGGACGGAAGGGTGCGCTGCACGGCCTGCTCGACCTGCTGATGGATGGCGTCCAGGTCGCCGAAGAACTTGGCCGGATTCAGGGCGGCCACCACGGCGCGAAGATCGTTCAGGCCCTGGTCGATGTCGGCCGCCAGGAAGTCGACGCGGAGGCCGTCCACGGCCCCCTTAACGCGGTCAAAGATGTCCTTCACCTGGTTGAGACTGTCCTCGATGTCCAGCTGATCGACCAGGGCCAGCACCGCCTCGTAGGTGGAATCCAGCTCGGCTGCGATGTCCTGGGGGCGGACGGGGATCAGCTTGTTCTTCAACGCGTCGAACCGCTGGTCCAGCTCCTGCAGGAAGCGGCTGGGGTCGGCCAGCCGCATCAGGCGCTTGAACGTCTCCGGGTCCAGCAGCTCCCGCGCATAGGGCGGAAGCATACCCAGCAGGCGCTGGCGCAGCTCGGCATACATCCCCGCCAGGTCCGGCAGCTGCACGTTCTGCTTTAGCCCCTGCAACGCGGCGCTGAGATTGCTGTACGCAGCGACTATATCGCCCAGCTGGCGCTCGGGGTCGAGGAACTCCACCAGTGCCTGCCGCGCCGGGTCTCCCTGGGCTAACACCGCCTGCTTCAGATCGAAGTACCGGCCCTTGAGCTGGTTGTAGTGAGTAGGGACATTAAGGCCGTTGAGGGCCGCGCTGAGGGCGTCGATCCGCTGCTGGATGAGCTGGGTGAGGGCCTCGGGCCGCAGCCGGTCCAGCACTTGCAGCGGGGCCGCGAAGGCGTTGAATAGGGCTTCGACCGTCTGCTGCTGTACGCTTTCCAGGGCCTGCAGCAGCGGTGCCGCCAGCTCCGTCACTGGCCGGAAAACCACGCTCGGCTTGAACCGGTCCAGTTCCGACTCCAGCCGGCTGAAGTCCTCCACCAGCGGCTGCAACAGCCCCGAGGGCCTGAGCCCGCGCAGGTCTTGCTTCACCCCCTCGACCGCTGCCAGCAGGTCGTCCAGCCATCCCGTGAGGTTGAAGCCAGCGACGGCGCCCTTCAGCCCGCTCAGCGCCGTGTTGACAGGAGCGATGACGGCTGTCCCCCTGAAGCCGTCCAGGGCCGACGTAAGCTCCTGAAAAGAGTCCGCCGCCGGCTTCAGCAGGGCGGATGGCTTCAGCTGGGCCAGGGGCTGCTGAAGATACCGCTGATGCAACTGGTCCAGAGGCTGCAGCAGGGTGGCCACGTTCAGCGAGCCCACGGCCCGGCTGATGACGTCGAAGCCCGCGAAGAGCGCTTCCAGCAGCTTCTCCGGCTTCAGGTCGTCCAGCATAGCCAGGGCCTGCTTGTAGCGCTCCTGCAGCTCCTGGATCGCCTGTTGCGGCACCGCCTTGACCTTGGCGAACTGGTCTTTCAGGGGGGCGCTGATGGTGGCCGTGAAGTCGATCCCGATGATGACATCCAGCGCCACTTTCAGCGCCTCGCGCAGCAGGTCGTTGAGCGAGCTCGTGTCGATGGCGCGCAGCTTCTCCGTGTTCTCTTCGATTTGGCCTACGACCGGGTCGACGACGACATCGAAATCGATGGGCGCCAGGGCGTCCACGATCTCGTCCACCTTCTGGCGCAGCTGCTCCATCAAGGCCGGGACGTCCAGGCCCTGCAGATAGGCCGCAAAGCTGTTGATCCCAGCGACGGCGGAGGTCACGGCGCCCGCGCTGGCCTGGTCCACCGGATCGAGCAGGTTATTGAGCCCGTTCAGGAACTGAACGATGGTGGCCTGGAACTGGTCCAGCGCGCCCGCCAGGCTGGGCGCCGCGGGATTGGCAGGGTCCCCTTCGATGGCGAGCCGCGCCGAGGTGAACAGGCCGCGCAGGTCGCGCTCGAAGCTGAACTCGAAAGTGCCGTCCGGCGTGAACGTGCCCACGCCCGCCGCCAGCGTCCTGAGCTGCTGCGCCAGGTCGTGGAAAAAGGCCTGCAGCTGCCTGAGCAGGTCGGTGATGGACTGCTGCAGCGCCAGGACCGCCTGTTCCACCGGAGCCAGTTGCTCTTTCAGGAGGTCGGCCACGGACGGTATGTCCACCTGCTGGAGGGTGTCGCGGGTGGTCTGGAAGAAGCCAAGCACCTCCGTGCGGACGAGCGACAGGTCGACGCCCTCGATGGCGGCGTCGATGCGGTCAAGGAGCGCTTTGAAGGGATCGTCAATCTTCTGGACCTCCTCCACTCGCACCGCGAGCGCCTTCTCCATCTGTTCTCGCAGGAACTTCTCGAGGGCCTTGGGCTGGAGTATCTTCGCGGCAGCCACACGCCGTACCAGGCTCAGCACTGGTCTCAGGTCGGCCTTCAAGTCATCCATGGCACGGACCACGGCCACCGCCGCGTCGCGGAACTGCGGATACCCGTCCTGGGCAGCCGCCTGTAGTCGGCCGAGGGCTGTCGAGGCCGACGTCAGCCCGTTCGAGACCTGGCTGAGCGCCTCCTGAGGAAGGACGTCGCCCAGGTACTGGTCCAGAAAGCCCAGCAAGCGCCGGGCCGGACCGAAGCCCAGGGTGTCGAGGGTGCTGTCGAGGGACCGCTGCACAACCTGCACCGCCAGGGCCGCCGGATCGGGAGCAGTGCGGGCCTGCTCGATGAGGGGCATCAACACCCGGTGGAGCTCCTCCACCGACTGGATCCACGAACGTATCTTCTCCGCCTCGGGGCCTTCCAAGCTGGCCAGCACCCGCAGGATCTCATCGAGGAGAGCGCTGACGATGGAGCTGCGGTCCTGTGGTATGCCCTCCGATATCTTGCGGATCGACGCCAGGGTCTGCTCAATGCGCTTGGCAAAGGCCCCCGAGAAGACCTCGTTCACCTGAGAGATGCGGCCCTGGAAGCCTTCGAGAGGGGCAGTGGGAGGCGCCTGCACCGCCGTCTTCAGAGAGGAGTAGAGGCCCGTCAGGCCGCTGACCGTCGTCGCCGAGTCGAAGTTGAAGACGCTCGCCAGCTGGGTTGACAAAGCCCCCTGGAAGGCCCCCAGCCGATCGGCAGGGGTGGTGGTCGCCAGGGCCGACGCGCCAGCCACGCCGCTGCCTGGCTGATCGCCCTCAGGAGGCGCCCCGAGCAAAGAGGTGACCGCAGCCAGGGCGGTCTGCAAGGCGCGGACGTTCTCTACCAGCGATCCATCAGGCATTCCACCGGGCCTGCTTCCCTTCGGGACTGCTCATCCGAAGCCTGTCTCCCAACCGATAAGCCGCGCAACGAGTCCCCGTTCCCGTGAAGCTCCACTACCGGCGCAGCACAGCGTCGGGTCTTGCGGGCCCGTCTCGGCCTCAGACCCACGTTTGGGACTATATCCTTCGCACGACTTCATGCTGTCCTCTCTCGCAGGCTACGTATTGAGCCCGCCGCAGGGAGAGGGGAGCGTCGGGATAAGGTATACACTGATGATATCCGTCCGTTGTGAATGCGGAACGGGTCCCGACGGCCGTCCTGCTACCCGCTGGCGCCAAAGACAGTCTGCAGGGGGTTCAGGGCGTCGCCAAGTCCCTGGGTAGCGGCGGTGACGCCATCGAGAGCGCCGGTCAGAGGAGGCGTCGGGTCGCCCAGGTCAGGCACGGACCCCAGCGTGTCGATGACATCCAGCGCCCCGGTGATCGTATCCAGAAAATCGCCCGCCTGGTCCAGCA
>JACQGV010000053.1 GCA_016199375.1 Chloroflexota bacterium
GCACCACACCCGGGGCGGTGAAATCCACCAATACCTGGGGCCGCGCCTGGTCCAGGATCGCCGCCGTCTCCTTCCCCAGGGGCACCGTCCCCCCCGTCGGCAGGGCCAGGCTGGGACCCGGCGCCGCCGCATCCACGGCGCCCACCAGCCTCATATCAGTTTGTCGCGCCACAGCGCCGACCACCTCCCGGCCAACCCTGCCACAGGCGCCCCGCACCACGACTCCAATGGAACTTGCCATGGCACCCTCCCCCTGCTCGCCAGCCCGCGGCCATGATGGCCCCTAGCATAGCGCATGCGGGGCCCAGCGGCCATCAGGTACGCTGAGTCCCCAAACTTAGCATCGCTGGGCCGGCGGGAGGGGGAAGCGACGTCCGAGGCCAAGCGGGCGGAGGAGGAGGACAGTGCGCGGGGCACGCCCGCGCTACAATGCCCGCGCTACAATGACGGTGTGAGCAAGAATCCCACCAAAGGGGAACGCCGGGGGTCGCAGCGCCAGAAGGCGCGCTCCAAGAAGGGGATGCGCTCCGCCGGCAAGTGGTTCAAATCCAGCTACCGCGACGCCGTAAAGAAGCGCCTGGCCGCGGAGCCAGGCGCAGGTGAGCCGACCAAGACGACAGGCTAGGTCTCAGACTAGCCCGCCCGAGGGGCGATGCCCTCCGGGGCCACCGGGGCCCCGACGTCCCCCTTCGAAGGGACGCCGGCCCGGCTCACCCCTGGGGCCTCCCTCCCGGTTCTCGCCGCCGGGGCGCGGGCCGCGGCTGTCGCCCCCCCGGGGACGGAAGCCCTGGCCGCCGCCAGGAGGCCGGTCGCCGCGCGGCGGGCGGGACTCGCGGCTGGCCGGAGGCGCAGGTGCGGCGCCGGGGATCAGGACGCGGTGGGACAGGTTCACCCGGCCCATGTTATCTATCTCGACGACCTTCACCTCCAGCACGTCCCCCAGCTTCACCACGTCCTCCACCCGCTCCACCCGGTGGTCCGCCAGCTCGCTGATGTGGACCAGCCCGTCTTTGCCGGGGATGAGCTCCACAAAGGCGCCGAAGTTCATGATCCGGGTCACCTTGCCCTTGTAGACCTGGCCCACCTCCACCTGGCGCGTCAGGTCCTGGATGCGCTTGACCGCCATCTGGGCCTTGGCCTCATCGGCGGAGCCCACATAGACGGTGCCGTCGTCCTCCACGTCAATGGAGCAGCCGGTCTCCTCGATAATGCTGCGGATCATCTTGCCGCCGGGGCCAATGACAGCCCCGATCTTCTCTACCGGTATGCTCAGGCGCAGCATGCGGGGGGCGTACTTGCTCAGCTCCGGCCGGGGCTGGGCCAGGACCTCATTCATCTTGCCCAGGATGAAGAGACGGGCCTCCCGGGCCTGCTCCACGGCGTCCGCCATGATCGCCGCGGTGATGCCCTTGACCTTGATATCCATCTGCAGGGCGGTCACCCCGCGGGCCGTCCCCGCCACCTTGAAGTCCATATCGCCCAGGTGGTCCTCCATCCCTTGGATGTCGGTGAGCACCACATAGCGCCCGCCCTCGCCCAGGATGAGGCCCATGGCGGCCCCCGCCACCGCCGCCTTGACGGGCACCCCCGCGTCCATCAAGGACAGGCTGGAGCCGCAGACGCTGGCCATGGAGGTGCTCCCGTTGGAGCTGAGCACCTCGGAGACCAGACGGATGGTATAGGGGAACTCATCCTCCCCAGGGACCACCGGCAGGAGCGCCCGCTCCGCCAGGGCCCCATGGCCGATCTCCCGCCGGCTGGTGCCGCGCATGGGGCGCGTCTCGCCGCTGCTGAAGGGGGGCATGTTGTAATGGTGAAGGAAGCGCTTGGACTCCTCCGGAGAGAGGCCGTCCAGCCGCTGCTCCTCGCCCGGAGAGCCCAGGGTGGTGATGGTGAGCACCTGGGTCTGGCCCCGGCGGAAGAGCCCCGAGCCGTGGGTGCGGGGCAGGAGCCCCACCTGGCAGGAGATCGGCCTCACTTCCTTGGGGCCCCGGCCATCGGGGCGCTGCCCGCGCTCCAGGATGGCCCGGCGCACCTCCTGCCGGATCAGACCCTCCACGACGCCCGCCACGGCCAGGGGGTCCGCCGCGGCGCCGAGCCGGGCCACGGCCTCCTCCTCGACCGACTCCAGGGCCGCCTCGCGCCCCTGCTTGTCGGGGTTGCCGAGGGCTCGCCGGACCCCCTCCCCCGCCAGCTCCAGGACCCGCCGCTCCAGCTCGGGGTCGCGGGGCGGGGCCGGGGGTTGTACCTTGGGCTTGGTCAGGCCATCGAGCAGCCGCTCCTGGGCCCGGATGATCTCGGCGTTGGTCTCCTGGCCCAGCCGGAGGGCCTCCAGCAGCACCGTCTCCGGCACCTCGCGGGCGCCCGCCTCCACCATCACGACGGCGTCGCGGGTGCTGCTCACCACCAGGTCCAGCAAGCTGTTCTGGAGCTCGGCGAAGGTGGGGTTCACCGCCACCCTGCCATCTATGTAGCCCAGACGGGTGGCCGCCAGGGGGCCCTCGAAGGGTAGTGAGGAGAGCCCCAGGGCCGCTGATGCCCCAATGATGGCCAGGACCTGGGGGTCGTTCTCCTGGTCGGCCGAGAGGACGGTGATCATCACCTGGATCTCGTTGCGGAATTCCTTGGGGAACAGGGGCCGGATGCTGCGGTCGGTGAGGCGCATGGTGAGGATCGCGGCCTGGCTGGGCCGCCCCTCCCGCTTGATGAACCCTCCGGGGATCTTCCCGGCGGCGTAGAGGCGCTCCTCGAAGTCCACCGTCAGCGGCAGGAAATCGACGCCCTCTCGGGGCTGGGCGCTCGTGCAGGCCGTGACCAGGACCACCGTGTCGCCGTAGCGCACGGTAACAGCCCCATCGGCCTGCTCGGCAAGTCCACCCGTCTCGATGGTCAGGACGCGCCCGCCCACCTCGCACTCGCAACGCTTAACCATACTGTTCTACCTCCCTTGGGAACAGCCAACTAGAGGTGGGCGGCAACACCGCCGCGCTCCTAGCCGTCCCGACCTAAGGGGACGGCTGCCCAGCGGCAGGTGCCTTCGCTCCGCTTCCATGACCAGGGATGAAGGGGGACATGATAATGGGGCCGCAGACTACTTGCGCAGGCCCAGCCGGCCGATGAGGCTGCGGTACCGCTCCACGTCGCGGCGGTTGAGGTAGGACAGCAGCCGCCGCCGCTGGCCCACTAGCTTCAGCAGGCCGGTGCGCGAGTGGTTGTCCTTGGAAAAGGCCCGAAGATGGCCGGTGAGCTGGTTGATCCGCTCCGTCAGCAGGGCCACCTGTACCTCCGGCGAGCCGGTGTCCTTGTCACCCTGCCGATAGCCAGTTATCAGGGCCGCCTTCTGTTCCTTGGTCATCATCCTGCGCTCCGCACTAACCCCAAAGGCCCCGTTTGCGGGGCCCCCTGCCCTTCCAGCAGGCACGCTCCCTCGCGTTCACCTCTCCTCACATTCTTGGCGCCATTATAGTCGGCCCTCCCTGGCGGGCGCAAGCTGCCCCTTGAACCGCCCCTGGCCTTTGCTATATTGAGACCGGCAGAGCGAAGTTGCGTGGGGTGCAGATGTCTGAGGGCGGGCTGGTCATAACCCTGGCGATCGTGAACAAGGCCCCCCGGGCAAAGGGGCCGGGCATGGTGGTCCGGGAGCGGGGGAAGGGGGCCTCGGGCACCCTGCTCCTGGCCGTTACCGAGGCAACCACCAGACGCTCCGCCCAGGCTTGCGAGCAGATCGCCTCCGCAATCCAGGGCGCCAAGAGAAACGATAGCACCGCGCTGACCACCCAGCTTATGGCGGGGATCGAAGATGCCCACCGGGCCCTGGTGGGCGCCAACGGCCGCACCGCGGGCAGCGAGCCCGTGGCCGCCGGGGTGAGCTGCGCCCTCATCAAAGGGCCCCAGGCCCTCCTGGCCCAGGCGGGCCCCGGCCTGGCCTACTGGCTGAACGGCGAGGAGCTAACGGCGAGCGCGCCCGACCTCAGCCTCGCGGGCCCCAAGAGCAATGCCTTGGGCCTCGCCCGCAAGCTCCACATCCACCTGAACCGCTGCACCCTCGAGCCCGGCGCTACCCTGCTGCTGGCCACCAGCCCTCTGGCCCAGCTGGTCACCGGGAGGGAGCTGCAGAAGCTCCTGGCGGAGGAGCTGGCCACCGCTGCCCAGCGGCTCTACCGCCGGGTGCGGGAGCTGCCCAACTTCGCCGCTATCCTCTACCGCCAGGGCGGGCCCTGACCGCTCCCCATGAACATCCTGGGCATTGAGTCCTCCTGCGACGAGACGGCGGCCGCCGTGGTGGCCTCGGGGCGCCGCATCCTGGCCAATGTGGTGGCATCCCAGGTGGAGCTCCACGCGCGCTTCGGCGGGGTGGTCCCGGAGGTCGCCTCCCGCCAGCACATCCTCTCCCTCGCCCCCGTGATCCGCGCCGCCCTGGCCCAGGCCCGGCTCGACTGGGCCAACGTAGATGCGGTGGCGGCCACCGCGGGGCCGGGGCTGGCCGGCTCCCTGCTGGTGGGCCTCAACGCCGCCAAGGCCGTCGCCTGGGCCCGGGGCCTGCCCCTGATCGAGGTGAACCACCTGGAGGCCCACATCTACGCCAACTGGCTGCTCTCCCCGGGCGACCCCGAGGCCCCCGCCCCACCCTTCCCCCTCATCTGCCTGATCGCCTCGGGCGGCCACACCGACCTGGTCCTCATGGAGGGCCACGGCCGCTACCGGCGCCTGGGCCGCACCCGGGACGACGCCGCCGGCGAGGCCTTCGACAAGGCCGCCCGCATACTGGGGCTGGGCTATCCTGGCGGCCCGGCCATAGAGGAAGCGGCGAAGAAGGGCCGGGCGCAGCCCCGGCTGCCCCGGGCGTGGCTGCGGGGGAGCAACGACTTCAGCTTCAGCGGGCTCAAGA
>JACQGV010000064.1 GCA_016199375.1 Chloroflexota bacterium
CTAACCGGCTGAGCTAATCGCCCGTGGCGCGCTTGGCGGGATTCGAACCCGCGGCCTCAGCCTCCGCAGGGCTGCGCTCTGTCCAATTGAGCTACAAGCGCCTATGATGCCGAAGGGGATATTTGAACTCCTATGTCCGTTCAGGCGCTACGCCCCGAACGTAGCGCGTCTGCCATTCCGCCACTTCGGCCTGTCAGGGAAGGCATTTGAACCTGGGGGACACCCCAGGTCCCCCGCCCCTTCGGCTACGCTCAGGGTAAACTCCGGGGCAAGGCCCCACTGGACTCCCCATTCTTCAGCACCCTATTAGATCATAAGCACGGCGTCCTGCCAGCCCATGCCGCCGCACTCCTCGCAGAGCTGAAACTCGCCGCCGGTGGTGTCCAGCCCCCTGCCGATGCGCCCCCAGCCCTTGCAGGCGGCGCACTCCTGGGACGGCTGCTTGACCAGGACGCTGCCCCGGCCAAAGCAGGCGGGACAGGTGCGGCTTTCGTTGGCGGCGCTGGGGTCCCGGTCCTTCTTCCAGGTGACCCCGCGGCCGTCACAGAAGCCGCAGGTCTGGGGGCGCCTCTCCACTGTCTGGGGCATACCACTCCCTCAGCCTTGCTAGGAATACTCGCTTTCAGAATGGTGGGCGGTATACGACTTGAACGTATGACCCCTTCCGTGTGAAGGAAGTGCTCTGGCCAGCTGAGCTAACCGCCCCCGTCCACCACCCCTGGTAGCAGCGGTAGGGTTCGAACCTACGACACAGGGCTTATGAAGCCCCTGCTCTGCCTCTGAGCTACGCTGCCGGGCGACGAAAGTATAGCGCGCCACCTGGAGGCGGTCAACGGAAGGCAAGAGAGGAGCAGCGGACATCCGGCCCCCTGGCGCGAGCGTATGCTAGTATGCTCAGGGCACAGGTGTTTGCGCTTTACCTTGACAAGGGCCCGGTGTTCGACTAGCTTGGTGCCCGCAAACCCTGGCGAAGGAGGAGCTATGAAACTCACCCGAACCTGGCTGGCGGCTGGGGGTGCGACCCTGGCCCTGGCCGTCGCCTGTGGGGGCGCGGCCGCGCCCACGCCCACGACCGCGCCCCGTGCTCCCGCGCCCACGGCAGCGGCGCCGGCGCCCACCGCGACGGCGTCCCGGCCCGCGGCGGCGCCGACGGCAACGCCTGCTCCGGCCGCTGCCCCCACCGCCACCCCGGTGGCGGCCAAGGCGGCGCCCAAGGGCCACCTAAGACTGGTCTCGAGCGCCTTCGGCAGCGAGTACATGGACCCCCGCCAGTACGCCGAGAGCTGGTGGTTCATTGACGCCTACAGCATCTACGACGGCCTGATCGAGATGGCCAAGGACGGGGGCCTGCGTCCCAGCCTGGCCAGCGAGTGGTCGGTGGCGCCGGACAGCGTCACCTGGACCTTCAAGCTCCGCAAAGGCGTCAAGTTCCACACCGGCAACCCCTTCACCTCCAAGGACGTCAAGTACACCTTCGAGACCTATACCGGGCTGGGCGCTTCGGAGCTGAAGCAGAAGTTCGCCAAGATCGAGACGCCCGACGACTACACCGTGCGCGTCGTCACCTCGGAGCCCTATCCCATCATGGTCAGCCAGCTTGGCTACACACCCACCTTCGCCGGCTGGCCCATTGACAGCGCCTACGAGCAGAAGGTGGGGGTGGACGAGTTCCGCAAGAAGCCCAGCGGCACCGGCCCCTTCAAGTTCGTGGAGAAGCGCATCGGCGAGGTGCACCGCTACGAGGCCAACCTTGACTACTGGGAGCAGATGCCGAAGGTAGCCAGAATAACCCAGCTCCTGTCGCCCGAGGCCGCCACCCGCCTGGCGATGCTCAAGGCCGGGGAGGTGGAGATCAACTTCGCCGTCAACGGTAATCAGATTGCCGATATCAAGGCGACCAGGGGCCTGCGCATAGTCTCCAACCCCACGGTGACCGGCATCTGGATGAGCTTCCCCGACTCCCTGAAGCCGGGCACCCCCCTGTCCAACAAGAAGGTGCGCCAGGCCATCAACTACGCCGTGGACAAGCAGGCCATCGTGGACAAGGTCCTCTTTGGAGAAGGCGTCGTCGCCGCTGGCCTGATCAGCCCCAGCATGTTCGGTTTCCACAAGGACCTGAAGCCCTATCCCCACGACCCCCAGAAAGCCAAACAGCTCGTGGCCGAGGCCGGCTATCCCAACGGCTTCGAGATGACCTTCAACTACCTGGTGGGCACGGAGACGCTGAGCCAGGCCGTTGCCGCCGACCTCGCCAAGATCGGCATCAAGACCAACCTGCGGGCCTTCGAGGCCGGCGCCTGGAGCGCCCGCTTCCGGGAGCACACCTTCGACGGCATGGTCTACGGCTCGGGCTCCGGCGTCTCCGGCGACGGCTCCTACCGCATCTTGACCTTCATGCGGTGCTTTGACGGCGGTGTGACCGGGGTCTGGAGCTACGCCTGCAACCCTGAGATTGAGAAGCTGTACGACGACCAGCTCAAGACGGTGGACCAGGCCCAGCGGCTCCAGATCCTGCGGAAGGCCCAGGAGGTCGCCTACGAGGACGCCATCCACCTGTTCCTGTACTTCCCCAACGCCATCTGGGGCGTCTCCGACAAGGTGTTGCCCTGGACTCCCATCAACGGCATGGGCTATCCGCTCCCCACGGAGGAGCTGGGACTCAAGGACTAGCAACCCTCTAGTAGAACAGAAGCCAGGGCTCGGTGCCCTGGCTTCTGCTCTTGGGGACGCCTGCTGGGACGATCGGATAGCAACAAGACTAGAGCTGCGGAAAGGGGAATGGCCATGAAACTCACCCGGACCTGGCTCGCGGCTGGGGGTGCGACCCTGGCCCTGGCCGTCGCCTGCGGGGGCGCCGCCGCGCCCACGCCCACCGCAGCACCACGGGCCACGGCTGCCCCCACGGTCGCGCCGGCGGCGCCCACCGCGACGGCGTCCCGGCCCGCGGCGGCGCCGACGGCAACGCCCGCTCCGGCCGCTGCCCCCACCGCCACCCCGGTGGCGGCCAAGGCGGCGCCCAAGGGCCACCTGCGCCTGGCCACCGGCGGCCACGGCAGCCAGTTCCTGGACCCCCGGCAGTACCTGGAAAGCTCTTTCTTCTTCGACGCTTACAGCATCTACGATGGCCTGATCGAGATGGCCCGGGACGGCTCCCTGCGGCCCAGCCTCGCCACGGAGTGGCGGGTGCGCGACGACAGCCTAACCTGGGACTTCAAACTCAGGCGCGGAGTCAAGTTCCACAACGGCGACCCCTTCACCGCGGCCGATGTGAAGTACACGTTCGAGACCTACCAGGGCCTCGGCGCTTCGGAGCTGAAGGCCACCGTAGACCGCATAGATACCCCGGACGAGGCCACGGTCATCTTTCACACGGTCACACCCTATCCGGTGATGATCAGCCAGATCGGCTACACGCCCACCTTCGTGGGCTGGCAGGTGCCCAAGGGCTACAGCGAACGGGTGGGGATCGAGGAGTTCCGCAAGAAACCCATCGGCACCGGGCCCTTCAAATTCCTGGAGAAGCGTATCGGCGAGCGCCAGGAGTACGCTGCCAACGCGGACCATTGGGAACAGGCGCCCAAGGTAGCGCGGATGACTCTCCTCATCGCCCCCGACGACACCACCCGCATCGCCATGCTGAAGACCGGCGAGGTGGAGATCGCCATGGGGATACCCGGGCCTCAGATCGCCGCCATCCGGAGCACCCGGGGGCTGCGCATAGTCTCCAACCAGACCGTCAGCGCCATCTGGCACAGCTTCCCCGACATGCTCAAGCCCGGCCTGCCGCTCTCCGACAAGAGGGTGCGCCAGGCCGTCAACTATGCCATTGACAGGCAGGCGATCGTAGACCGACTCCTCTTCGGCGAGGCCCAGACGGCCGCCTCGGTGGTGAGCCCCGGCATGTTCGGGTTCCACAAGGACCTGAAGCCCTACCCCTACGACCCCCGCAAGGCCCGGCAGTTGCTGGCCGAGGCGGGCTACGCCAACGGCTTCGAGGTGAACTTCCACAACACCGTGGGCCAGGAGAGCACCGGGCAGGCCATCGCCGACTACCTCAAGGAGGTGGGCATCAAGGTCAATATCAGGATGTACGAAGGCGCGGCCTGGGTGGTCCGCTTCCGCGAGCACACCTTCGACGGCATCGCCTACGGCTCAGGCTCCAACGTGGCGGGCGACGGCTCCTACCGTGTCCTGACCTTTATCCGCTGCTGGGACACCAAGGTGGTGGGCCAGTACAGCTACGTCTGCAACCCCGAGATCGAGAAGCTCTACGAGGAGCAGCTCAAGACCGTGGACCAGGCCAAGCGGGAGCAGATAGTGCGCCGCATCCAGGAGATAGACTACGAGGAGGCGGGGCACCTGTTCCTGTGGTATCCCAAGGCGGTCTGGGGGGTCTCCGATAAGGTGCTCCCCTGGCAGCCGATACAGGGGATGGCCTGGCCCCTTCCCACCGAAGAGCTGGGGTTCAAAGACTAGATTCTGTTGACATTGTCAGCGCAGCCATGAGGGCGCTGATGAGATGAAGGAAACCCAGGTAGGTGCTGGCGACCCATCTCTCGCCCTAGGATTTCCTTGGACACCTGATTGGGGGAAGATGCCTCCCCAAGGAGGTGTCAAATGGGGACGCGGAACGGAGAGCGAGGGCGATTCTCTTCC
>JACQGV010000065.1 GCA_016199375.1 Chloroflexota bacterium
GAAGTATACCAGATAAGGAGCCTTGTGTCAAGTGTCTAATCCCCGATTCTCCAAGCGGTCCCGAAATCTAAGGCTCATCTTTCGACAGGCTCACAATGAGCGGGAAAAGAACCGCTCGTCCTGAGCTTGTCGAAGGACGAGCCCCCGTTTCGGGATGAGTTCTCCTGGGGAAGTGGCAAGGTGAGCTAGTAGTCCTTACTCAAGAGGGTTGTGCTGGTTCGTGGTGGGCCGCCATTGTGTTGAAGTCGTGGGCCGCCGTTATTATGTTGTAAACTGGGATTACACTGGAAGCCGTTGAAGGCATGCCCATGACCAGCGTCAAGACCAACGAGCTGCTACAGAAAGGGCGCGCCGCGAAGGCCGCGGCACGCCGTCTTGCCTATCTCTCCACCGAGGTCAAGGACCGCGCCCTGGAGGGTATCGCCCGTGGCCTGCTGGAGCGGCGGGACGCCATCCTGGCGGCCAACGCCCGCGACATGGCCGCGGGCCGCGCCGAGGGCCTCAGCGACGCCCTCCTGGACCGCCTGCTGCTGGACGAGCAGCGCCTGGCCGGCATGGCGTCCGACGTGCGCGCCGTGGCGGCGCTGCCCGACCCCGTGGGCGAGGTCTTCGACATGCGGACGCTGCCCAACGGCCTCGTCGTGGGCAGGCGCCGCGTACCCCTGGGGGTCATCGGCACCGTCTACGAGAGCAGGCCCAACGTCACCGTGGACATCTCGGTGCTGTGTCTGAAATCGGGCAACGCCGTCGTCCTGCGGGGCGGCAAGGAGGCCCGCCACTCCAACGGGGCGCTGGCGGCCTTGGTGCGCGAGCAGGCCGCGGCCGCGGGAGTGCCCGCCGACGCCGTGCAGTTCATCGAGTCCACCGACCGCGCCGTCGTGGACCAGATGCTCAAGCTGAAGGACTGCATAGACCTGCTGGTTCCGCGCGGCGGCAGCGGCCTCATCGAGCACGTCCGCGATCACGCCGCCATGCCGGTGGTGGCGGGGGGCATCGGCGTCTGCCACACCTACGTGGACCGCGCGGCGAAGCTGGGCGACGCGGTGCGCATCGTCTACAACGCCAAGGTGCAGCGCCCCACCGTCTGCAACGCCCTGGACACTATCCTGGTGCACCGGGAGGTGGCGGGCGCCTTCCTCCCCGCCGCCGGCGCGGAGCTGGCCAAGGCCGGGGTGGAGCTCCACTGCGACGCGGCCTCACTGACCATCCTGAAGTCCGCCTCGGGCGGACCGGGGGCGCGGCTGCGGCCGGCGGTCCAGGAAGACTGGGGCAAGGAGTTCCTGGCGCTCGTCGCCGCCGTCAAGGTTGTGGACAGCCTGGACGAGGCCCTGCAGCACATCGAGCGCTACGGCTCCGGCCACTCCGAGGCCATCGTGACCGAGGACTATTCGGCGGCGATGCGCTTCCTGGCCGAGGTGGATGCCGCCGCCGTCTTCGTCAACGCCAGCACCCGCTTCACCGACGGAAGCCAGTTCGGCCTGGGCGCCGAGGTGGGCATCAGCACTCAGAAGATGCACGCCCGGGGCCCCCTGGGGCTGCGGGAGATGACCTCCTACAAGTGGATCATCATGGGAAGGGGCCACGTCCGGCCATGAGCCCGCAGGACGAGTCCTTGTTTGAACACCTGCGCTTCGAGCGCGAGAGCAGGACTGCCTCCTCCGAGGTCTGGGAGATCATAGATGGAGAGCGGCCCCTGGGCCGCGTTGACCTTCATTTCGGCTCCAGCCAGGCCAGTGCCACCCTGACGGTGGTGGAGAACCTGACCGACGAGGAGGTCCAGCGGCTCATTGATGCGGTGGACGAGGAGCTGGTGCTGCCCGCCGGGGTGCCGCGGGAGGACTTCGTCGTCACCGTCTTCCAGGGGCGGGTGCTGGGTGTCTTCAGCGACGAATATCCCGAAGGCGAGTACGAGGGCAACGGCCACTGAGTCCCGACCGCTCGTGGTGAGCTTCAGTCCAGCCATTTCCTGAGGAGCGAGCATGTGTCGCAGCATCAAGACCCTGCGCGGTCCAGGCCACTCACCCAAGGAAGAGGAGGCCCTTGCCGCCGCTCTCCAGTACGTGCGCAAGATCAGCGGCTACCGCCAGCCCTCTCAATCCAACACGCGTGCTTTCAATGCCGCTGTGGAAGAGATAGCGGCGGTATCTCTCAGGCTGCTGCGCTCTCTCAGCCCCCGTGGGGCTTAGAAGCTCAGGATGAGCGGTCGGTGAATCCGTTCGTGGTGAGCCTGTCGAACCACGAACGCTCCGCCCGGGTTATCCGGCTGTGCCGGTAGGCGAGATACCATGATGCTAGGCTAGGCAACTATGGCCTCGAGACGCTTGTTACGTTTCCTCATCATCCTCATCGCGTTCCTGGTGATCGCCTCCCTCGTCCTGAGCGTGATACCGGCCCTGCGCTAGGCCCTGCCCGGCGGGTTGGGTGCGGGCGGCTTTGCACCAAAAGTGGCGTTCAAAGAATCTCTTGCATTCAAGAGCCAGCGAACCATCCCCTGTCCCCTTCCTTTCCAGGAAGGGGTAGGGAAGAGTGTTCAGGGGACACCCCCTTCGACAGGCTCAGGGCAGGCTCTGGAACCCCGGCAGAGGGCTGGCTGCCCTCTGCACTCCCGCCACACTAACCGACTTTGTGCAAGGCTGGTGCGGGCCAATCACTTCAGGTAGGCGTTGAAGAAGGCCACGATGCGCCGCTCGTACTCCTCCTTGGCCTTGGTGGCGCCCTCGGCGTGGGCGGAACTCGGTATCAGCCAGAGCTCGCCCCTGGGCTCGCGGGCGGCGGCGTAGATGGCCTGGCTGTCCCTGGGGCTGATGGTGGTGTCCAGGGCGCCGTGCATGATGAAAACGGGCCGTGGGGCGATGGCCGCCACCTCCCGCTCGGGCACGACCTGGCCGGCACGGATGCCGACCCTGCGCTCCGCTATCCAGACGGTCAGCGGGGCGAAGGGGAAGGCAGGCAGGTTGATGAAGTGTTCGAAGCTCTGGTTGATAACGCTGTTCAGGCTCCGGAAGGCGGATTCGGACACGACTGCCATGATGTCCTGGGTGGCGGCGCCGGCCAGGATGGCGGTGGCCCCGCCCAGGGAGATGCCCAGCACCCCGAACCCGGAGGGGTCCACATCGGGGCGGCTCTTCAGGTAGGCGATGGCCCCCAGCACGTCGCCGCGCTCCCAGTAGCCCAGGGTTACGGCATCGCCGGCGCTCTCGCCGCGGCTGCGGAAGTCGAACAGCAGGACGCTGTAGCCAGCCCGGTGCAGCATATCGGCGTGGGGCAGCATATCGGCGCGGGTGCAACCGTAGCCGTGCAGCAGCAGCACCGTGGTCTTGCGCTCGCCGGGGACGAACCAGCCTGCCAGCCGGGTGCCGTCCTGGCTGGCGAAGCGCACGTCCTGGACTTTGGCCTGCAGAGCCGGATATTCGGCGAGCCGGGGCAGGTCTTCGCACTCGTCCGGGTGGATAGCGCGCTCAGAGCCTATCCAGCCGACTCCCAGGAGGACCACCATTGTCAGAGACGCGCTGGTCCCCAGGTAGGCGTAGGCAGCGCGACGCAGGCCCGCTCGGGCTGGCGGGCGCACGGTGATGAGCAGGAACAATAGCGGGGCCGGCACCAGGAGCCACAGCGCCACGAGCGGCTTGATGGAGCTGGCAGCCCCGGCCATAACGATGTCCAGAGCTGCCAGGGCCAGGAGAAGGGCCAGCCCTGCGGCGAGTGTCGCCAGGCGCCAGAGATTCACGGTCTCCTCCCTTCGTTGACGAGACCTACGGGACGGGCGCTGCAGTTTGTTTCAAAACCCTCACCCCCTGTCCCCCTCTCCCTTCGCAAGGGAGAGGGGGAGGGATTTGAACCTGGGGGGACACCCCCCAGGCCCCCTGCCAGAGTCCCGAAGGGTCGGGACTCTGGACTCTACCCCCGTGGTTTTGAAACAAGCGCTAGGGCGGGCTTACTCGGTTATCTGTCCGCTCCTCCGTTTGCCCCTTCGGCAAGCTCAGGGCAGGCTCGGGGCCTGTCACCGAGCTGATGCCCTTCCGCCGGCGCAGCAGCAGCCCCAGCGAGACCACACCGACGGCGACCCCGAACCACAGGGTGCAGAGCCGCACGATGAGGCTGGCGGCGGCGGCGGGGCCTCGTCCCAGGCCGAACAGCGCCTGCGACAGCCCCGCGATGCTGAAGTCCACCGCGCCCAATCCGCCCGGCAGCGGCACCAGCGAGCCAACCAGGGTGGACAGCGCCAGGATGAAGACGCTCTGGGCGAAGGCCGTCCAGCCCGGCTCGACGCCCAGGCCGATGTAGACCAGGTAGGTGGCGATTCCCTCGCCCATCCAGGAGACCACGCCCAGCGCCGTCGCTAGCAGGAGGGCGCGCAGCCCGAAGAGGGCCGAGGAGCTGGCGTAGAACTGGTCGAGGAAGTCGGCGTACCCGCGCAGGAGGGGCGCGCGCTTCAGCAGCCGCAGCAAGAGCAGGGCCAGGGGCCGGTAGCGCAGGGCGAGGACGAGGGCCGCCGCCAGCGCCAGGAAGGCGAGCACCCAGGCCCAGCCCTGTCGCACCGAGGCCAGGCCCAGGAGCGCCAGCAGGGCCAGCGCCAGCCCGTCGGTGAGCCGCTCAGCGATGATGATGGGCGCCGAGCGCCCCATTGGAGTGCCCAGCGCCTCGCGCAAGAAATAGCTCTTGATCCACTCGCCCATCTTCGCTGGGGTGATGACCATGAAGAGCCCGGCCCAGTAGATGTTCAGGCTGTCGGCCAGGCTCAGGCTTCGTCCTGAGCTTGCCGAACGGCCGGCCAGGGCTCGTGGTTCGACAGTCTCACCACGAGCGGGTAGCGCACCAGGAGCGGCAGCTCTCCCCGTTCGCCGTGAGCTTGCCGAAGGGCGCGCGCCGATGAGGCGCAGGTAGTACTCCCACTTGACGAAGCGGACGAGGTAGTTGAACAGCGTCAGGGCCAGGATGGTGGGCACCAGGGTCCAGCGGAAGCTGGTGAGGGCCGCGCCCAGGCGGGAGAAGTCGCCGTAGGC
>JACQGV010000059.1 GCA_016199375.1 Chloroflexota bacterium
CTGGTGGAGATGGCGCTCCAGTACAACGACGCCTTCTCCGAGGTAGTCTTCGCCTTCGCCAACTGCATCAACACCGTGGACGGCGGCACCCACCTCACCGGCTTCCGTGCCGCCCTCACCCGCGCCCTCAACGACTACGCCCGCCGCGCCGGCCTGCTGAAGGACAGCGATGCCAACCTCTCCGGCGAGGACGTCCGCGAGGGTCTCACCGCCGTGGTCAGCGTCAAGATCAAGGAGCCCCAGTTCGAGGGCCAGACCAAGGCCAAGCTGGGCAACGCCGAGGTCAAGGGGCACGTGGAGTCGGTGGTCGCCGAGGCCATCGTCCAGTACATGGAGGAGAACCCCACCGACGCCCGGCGCATCATAGACAAGTGCCTCACCGCCGCCAAGGCGCGGGAGGCCGCCCGCAAGGCGCGCGACCTGGTGATCCGCAAGAGCGCCCTGGAGGGCGGCAGCCTGCCCGGCAAGCTGGCCGACTGCTCCGAGAAGGACCCCGCCCGGAGCGAGCTCTACCTGGTGGAGGGCGACTCCGCCGGCGGCTCCGCCAAGCAGGGCCGCGACCGCGCCTTCCAGGCCATCCTCCCCCTGCGCGGCAAGATCCTCAACGTGGAGAAGGCCAGCCCCGACAAGATGCTCTCCCACGAGGAGATCAGGGCCATCATCACCGCCGTGGGCACCGGCATCCGCGAGAACTTCGACCTCTCGCGGCTGCGCTACCACCGCGTCATCATCATGACCGACGCCGACGTGGACGGCTCCCACATCCGCACCCTCCTGCTCACGTTCTTCTTCCGGGAGATGCGGCCCCTCATCGAGGGCGGCTACGTCTACATCGCCCAGCCGCCCCTCTACCGCGTCCAGCAGGGGAAGGACGAGCACTACGTCTACTCCGAGGCGGAGAAGGACGCCACCGCGAAGCGCCTGGAGGAGACGGGGAAAAACAAGAAGAGCCCCAAGAAGATCGACGTCCAGCGCTACAAGGGCCTGGGCGAGATGAACCCCGAACAGCTCTGGGGGACTACCATGGACCCCGACCGGCGCACGCTGCTGAGGGTGGAGGTGCAGGACGCCATCGCCGCCGACCAGATCTTCATCACCCTGATGGGCGACGAGGTGGAGCCTCGCAAGGCCTTCATCGAGCGCTACGCCACCTCCGTCCGCAACCTGGACGTGTAGCCAGGGGCATCGTTGCCATAGAGAAGGGGGGCGGTGATGTGCCGCCCCCCTTCTCTATCTTCGGCACTAGTCACGCCCTGGCCATTTGGACAGAAGGTCTTATCTTGAGGTAGCCGGGATCATCTGCGTCTGACAAGGCAGCATACATGGTGTAGGCGGCCTCTTTAGGCCCGGCTATCGACAATTTCCCTTTGGGCGACCGCTTTCCAATGATCCCATCCCAATGCTGGTCGGCAGACCAGTCGACCGGGCGCAGGAGAGTGCGCGCAAGGTGGATCGCCTTTTGGGCGCGTTCTTCGTCCTTGCTCAACTGCAGCAGCTGGTTACCGAGCGCCCCGATCGCGGCCATGGCAGTGGCCGACCCAGCCACGGCCCTCCGATCAGAGAACGCATTGCCCATTACTCCAGCCACGGCATTGAACCACGTGACAGCAGCGTGGCCGACACGCTCAGTATCACCTGGTGCCAGTTCAACTGGTCTCGACCCGAACTGCACCCCAGTAATACCCTTCGCAAACGTCACGCATCCCAACCGGAGAGCAGACAAGGTGACGATTTCCTTATCCCTCGCCCCGAGCTGCCGTTTCGAGTGACTGACCCGTCCGGTGAACAATGCCACCTCCTTTTCCACTTGCCTGGCGATGCCAGTTAGGGGTTCCCTCTCATCCATCGATATCGACAGCGCGGCGTTAGGACGAACCCCGAAAGTGTTTAGGTCATGGAACGCCTGCCTGGCCCAAGGCGCAGGCTTTTCATGATGGATAATGACAGGGACCTCAGTCTCGAGGATTCTCTGGTCCTCCTTTCGAGCCTCATATCTTGCTGCCAACTGCGTCTCTCCATCGATCGCGATCATCAGTTTCCCGAAAGGCACGATGATGGCTTCAGCGCTTTCCTCCATGATGAGCTTGAGTTTGTCTGGCGTCCACAGCACGATGGGTGGTACGACGCCGTGCGCTCCATCCAGCATGCTGAGCAGGTACTTTGCGTACGAAGCTACATTCTTCTTTTTCGCACCGATGAAAAGACGCTGCACCTGCTCTCGGAGGTCCGCAACCTCCTGCATGTTTGGGCTGGCTTCCCTGAACTTCGCCTGCTCAACCAACAGCGGGTTCTCTGTGAGGTTGAAGAGGACTTTCGTGAGAACTAGCCCGGCGAAGAATGAACCATCCCTGGCCACCTTCCCTATCAAAGGGATACCCTCACTCGGATCAATCTGGATTCTCATCTGGAACTCCTTTCTACTCTCCAAATCTCGGTTGGTGCAATCCTGGCGGCGCGCTCGCCCGAGACACATCAACCACTACCCGAGTTAGATTATAGGTAACTCGGGTCTCGCTGTCAAGCCCCGACACGCTATGATGGGCATAAGGTGGCCACTCAGGTGTCCTTCGCGACAATTTTCATTGAATCGAAGAGCATGGTCTGCCATCCATTTTCCTGAAGGCTTGGCGGAGGCTAGAAGTGCTGGCGCGCGATCGGCCTTGCATTAGATGAGGGGGAAATCGGGTTGTTCGTCCGCCTCCGGCGGATTCAGCCTGCGGAAGCAACTAGCACTTGCAGCGCAGCTCGATGACCCGCTCGCCCGTGCGCAGATCCATCTCCGCCCGCCGCGACGCGCCGGGCTGCCCGCCCTCGCTCCCCACGCAGCGGAAGCTGTCGGGGTCGGTCTCGCCGGCGCCAGCGGGCAGGACGAAGTAGCAGCCCCGCGGCTCCGAGCCCTCCGGCCGCGCCGAGGCCCAGTAGCGCCTCTCCCCCGTCTGGGGGTCCACGTAGATGTTGCGGTGGGGCGGACGGCCATCGGCGCCCTTGCCCTCGCAGGCCACGTCCAGGCGGGTCACGCCGCCCGGCGGCGTGGTGAAGATAAGCACTACCCGGGGGCTGAAGTCCACCCCCAGGAGGCCCAGCAGCTGGCGGTTGACCCGGTCCAGGGTCGCGGCGAACTTCAGCAGCAACTTCCTGTCCTCCTATCTCACACGCCGACAGCTTGGTTCTCCCGTCGTCACTTAGGCTGAAGCCCAGCCACACCCGCGATAACGGCACCGACATTGTAAAGCCCGTGGAGCACCACCGCCGCCACGAAGAACCTCCAGCCCGTCGCTTTCAGGCTGCCCTCGCCCCGCACCCACGCCGCCAGCCGCCCGTCTATGCCCTGCCCGTAGATGAAGCTCGCCAGGGAGTGGAGCGCCAGTGGCAGGGTGAACCGGTAGACGACGAACCCGAGCGACGGCTCCGGCACGTAGACCGTCACGTAGACGGCCGCCTCCACCAGGCCGAACGCCAGGCCCCCCAGGGCTGCCAGGCCAGCGGTGTAACGCCGGCCCCCCAGGAGATGCGGCCAGCGGTAGAGCAGGAGGTACAGGCCCGCGGGCTTGACGGCCTCCTCGATGAGGGGGCCAGCGACGAAGGGGTCGGGGAGCCCGCGCACCTCCTGCATGACGGCGCCCGCGATGCCGAAGACCCCTCCCGATAGGGCCAGGGCCAGGGCGAAGAGGCGTCCCCGCACAGATACCAGCGGTCGCTCCGCTCCCGCTGCCCGCTACGGCCTGGTGCTGAAGGGAGGATACTCGTCCCGCATGAGGCCCATGTACACGTTGACCCGCAGCTGCCAGCGGTAGTAGCCCACCACAAGATCAAACAAGCCTTTAGGGTAGCGCCCGGTGAACAGGATGGCGAAGAA
>JACQGV010000054.1 GCA_016199375.1 Chloroflexota bacterium
GCCCTTCAGGCCCGGACCTTGTAGTCCTTGCCGTACTGCTCCCGCAGGACGCGCTTCAGCACCTTGCCCATGGGGTTGCGCGGCAGCTCGTCCACGAAGACCACCGACTCGGGCTTCTTGAAGCTGGCCAGGCGCTGGTGGCAGAACTCGATCAGCTCCTCGGCGGACACCCGGCTGTGAGGGCGCTTGACCACGACCGCCCGCACTAGCTCGCCCCAGGTGTCGTCGGGGACGCCGATGATGGCGGCCTCGTCAATGGCGGGGTGGGACTGGAGGACGTTCTCCACCTCCTCGGGGCTGACCATCTCGCCGCCGCGCTTGATCATGTCCTTGGCGCGCCCGGCCAGAAAGATGTAGCCGTCCTCATCCATGTAGCCCAGGTCGCCGGTGTGCAGCCACCCGTCCTTGAGCGTAGCCTTGGTCTTCTCCTCGTCCTTCCAGTAGCCGCTCATGATCCGCGGGCCCGTGGCCACGATCTCGCCCACCTGGCCGGCCTCCAGGAAGTTCCCCTCCTCGTCCATGATCTGGATGGTCACGTCGTCCATGGGCTTGCCGATGGAGGACAGCCGCTTGAGCTTCTTGTCCACCTCCTCGTCGCTGCCCTCCAGCACGTGGTCCTCGGGGCCCAGCATGGTGATAGTGGAGGCCGACTCGGTCTGGCCGAAGGCGTTGATGAAGCGGGCGTTGGGCAGCTCCTTGACGGCGCGCTTGATGACCTCCAGGGGCATGGGCGCCGCGCCGTAGGTTATGACCTTCAACGAGGAGAGGTCCCGCTGCTTGAAGTCGGGGTGCTCCAGGAGCTGCTTCAGCATGGTGGGGACCATCATCGCCCGGCTCACCCGCTCCTGCTCCACCAGCCGCAGCCAGTCGGCGGCCTCGAACTGGCGCTGCATGATCAGGGTGCGGCCGCCGTAGATGGCGGCGAGCTGGGCCTGCAGGCCCGCGATATGGTAGAGGGGCACGGTGAGGATGTTCTTCTCCACGGTGTCAGGGTCGGCCGGGGTCACGTTGTTCGTCACGTAGATGCCGAAGCTGTTGTGGTTGAGGACGACGCCCTTGGGGAAGCCGGTGGTGCCAGCCGTGTACATGATAATGGTGATATCCTCGTCGGAGATGTCGGCGCTGACGTCCTCCGCGCTGCTCTCCGCCAGCAGGGCCTCGTACTCGTGGTAGCCAGCCGCCCTGCCCTCGCTGGAGATGAAGTGCTTGACGCTGGGAAGCCGCTGCCTGACCTGCTCAATAAGGGGTACGTAGCGCGCGCCCACCACCAGGACTTGGGCCCCCGCCGTGTCAATCATGTACTGGAGCTCTTCCGCCCTGGCCCGGAAGTTGAGGGGCACGTACACCCCGCCGACCTTGGCCGTGGCGAAGTAGCTCTCGGCGGCGTGGGGGCAGTTCACATTGAGGAAGGCCACCCGGTCGCCCTTGCCGACGCCGAAGCGCCGCAGCACGTTGGCCAGCCGATTGACCCGCTCGCCGAGCTGGGAATAGGGAATCCGCTGGCCTTCGAAGACGATCGCCTCCTTGTCCGGGCAGATGCTCGTGGCGATAGTCAGAAACTCCGTGGTGTTCATCGTCTCGCGGGGTCTCCCCTCCTGGCATGCCTGCCCCCGGGCCGCGGGGCCCTTCAGATAGGGGCACAGGCAAGGGGGAGTATCCCACACCGGCGGAAAAGGTGTCAAGGACAGCGGCTGGAGCAGCCTCGTCAGGCCAAACTGGAGGAGAGCTTCGCCATCACCTGCAGGATGATTACGGCCACCAGCGGCGACAGATCGAACATCCCGAAGCGCGGCAGGATGCGCCGCAGCGGAGCTAACAGCGGCTCCGTCGCCCCCACCAGGAAGACCACTATGGGATTGCTGGGGCCGAGCGGGAACCAGGAGATGAGCGCCCGCGCCAGGACGACGAAAGACAGCGCGTTGAACAGGTAGCCCAGGAAGAGATAGACAGTGCTCATTCTTCGGTGGCCGCGCCCAGGGCCTTGGCCTTGTTGTGGGCGGCGATGACGGCGCGCGCCACCGCGGCCCGCAGCCCCGCCGCCTCCAGCTCCAGCAGCCCCTCCACCGTGGTCCCGCCCGGCGAGGTGACCATGTTCTTGAGCTCGGCCGGGTGCTTGCCGGAGAGCTGGGCGAAGGCGGCCGAGCCACGGACCGTCTGCAGCACCAGCTGCTGGGCCATCTCCCGCGGGAACCCGATGTGGACGGCCGCGTCAATGAGGGCCTCGACGAAAAGATAGACATAGGCCGGGCCGCTGGAGCTGACGGCGGTGGCCATGTCTATGTAGGCCTCGTCGGGCACGTAGAGCTCGGCGCCCAGGCAGCCCAGCACCTTCCTGACCGCCTCGCGGCGGGCGCCGTCAACCTGCTCCGTGGCGGTCCAAACGGTGATGCCCTCCCCTACCTGCCCGGGGGTATTGGGGATCGCCCGCACGACCTGGCGGTGGACCAGCCCGCGGGTGAGGGTAGCCAGCTTGGCCCCAGCGACGATAGAGAGCACCAACTGCCCCTCGCTGAGCCGGCCCCGTAGCTCGGCCATCACCTCCCGCAGGTTCTGGGGCTTGACCGCCAGGACAACCACCTCGCCAGCCTCCAGGGCCGCGCGGTTGTCGGTGACGCCGTGGACCCCGAAGCGCTGGGCGACCCGCTCGGCCTGGGCGGGCCGGGCATCGCTAGCCCACACTGTTTTGGGCGTGGCGACCTGCCTGGCCAGGAGGCCCCCGATCATCGCCTCCCCCATCGTCCCCGCGCCTATGAATGCGATCTTCACCTTCTCACCGTAAGGAGCCGCTGCGGCCAGCGCGCGGCGCTAAAGACAACGCCCTGGGGCGGGATGCTCAGACCGGGCGCTCGCCGAAGATGGCCCGCCCGATGCGGACGTGGGTGGCGCCCTCCTCGACGGCGACCTCGAAGTCGTCGCTCATCCCCATGGAGAGGCACCGGAGGCCAAGGCCGTCCCGCAGCTCCCGCAGCCGCCGGAAGAGGGGCCGCACCGCCTCCGGATCGGCGGCCAAGGGCGCCACCGTCATCAGCCCCACCACCTCCAGCTTCGGAAGCGCCTGGGCCGCCTTGCAAAGAGCGCCCAGGTCCTCCGGCGCGACCCCGCTCTTGGACGCCTCGCCTGCCATATTCACTTCCAGGAACACCCGCAACCTGCCCTGCGCATAGCGGCTCAGGGCCTCGGCGACCCGGGCCGAGTCAACAGAGTGGATTATAGCAAAGAGACCGGCGGCGGCCCTGGCCTTGTTGGTCTGCAGGTGGCCCACCAGGTGCCAGACCGGCGCCGCCCCCAGGGCCGCGACCTGCGGCACCTTCTCCTGGGCCTCCTGTATCCGGTTCTCGCCGAAGTCGCGCAGCCCGGCCCGATAGGCCTCGACGATGGCCGCGGGCGGGAAGGTCTTGGAGATAGCCACCAGGGCGACCTGGCTGGGGTCGCGGCCCGCGCGGGCGCACGCCGAGGCGATCCGCCCCCGCACGGCGGCGACCCGCTCAGCGACGGAGGTGGCGATCACAGGCCCACAGCCTCTCCTTAGGTTAGGGCGAGCGCCGGCGCCGCCGCCCGCTCAGGCGCCGGGCCTCCGCGCTCCCAGGCACGGCCGCTGATGGGGCCGCGCACCGCGTCGGTGCAGACGCCGCACAGGCGGCAGGAGTTGTCGAAGTCCGGGGGGCACCCCTTGGTATGGCGCGCGCTCTGGGTGCGCCTCAGCTCCAGCTCGAAAAACTTGCGGCTCATCCCCCAGTCCAGGTATTGCCAGGGCAGGGGCTCTCTGGGACTCCATTCTTGGTGGACGTAGTGGTCAATGGAGAGGCCGCACTCGGCCATGGCACGTTTCCAGGAGGAGGGCTTGATATCGTCCATCCGCTCCAGGACAGCGGCGAGGCGGCGGTCGCCACGGGAGAGACAGGCGTCCAGCTCCGCCCAGCCGGCGTTCTCGCCGCGCATCTCTATGCCCGCGGGACGCAGCGCCGCCTTCAGGCGGGCGAGGCGGGCATCCACCACCCCCACGGGCGCCATCCCCAGCCACTGCCAGGGCGTCCCCGCCTTGGGGACGAAGGGCGAGATGCTGGCGACCAGGCGAGTGCCGGCCCGGTGGCGGTCCAGGATGGCCTTGCTCTCGCGGAGCAGGGCGGCCATGGCCTCCACATCTTCGTCGGTCTCGGTGGGCAGGCCCACCATGAAATAGAACTTGAGCTGGGGCACGCGCCGGCGCGCCACCTTCTCCACCGCCGCCAGGACCTGCTCCTCGGCGACCCCCTTGTTCACCACCTCCCGCAGCCGCTGGGAGCCGGCCTCGGGCGCCATGGTGACGTTCCTGGTGCCGCTGGCCGCCAGGGCATTGAGCACCGCGTCGGAGAGGTTGTCCACCCGCAGCGAGCTCACGGAGATCTCGGCGCCCCGCTCATAGAGGGAGAGCACCAGGGGCTCCAGGTCCGGCAAGTCCGACACCGCCGGCGAGGTGAGCCCGATGCGGCGGGTCAGCCGCAGCCCCTCCTCGGCCTGGGCCAGGAGAGTGTCCAGGTGGCGCACCCGGGCGGGCCGGAAGACATAGCCAGCCAGGCAGAACCGGCAGCCCCGCCCACAGCCCCGCGAGACCTCGATAAGGTACATATCCGCCAGCTCGGTGTCGGGGGTGAGCACCACCGAGTGGGCCGGGGTGGTGTCCAGGTCCCGCACCCAACGACGGCGGGCGTTGGGCTGCGCCGTCCCCGGCTCCATGAGGGAAGGGAGATAGACGCCGGGCACGCCGGACAGATAGCGGAGCGCCGCCCGCCGCCCGTCGCGGGCGGCGATGGCGATGGCCTCGCCCAGCGCCGGCATCACCGCCTCTCCCTCGGAGACCACCAGCGCGTCGAAGAAGGGGGCAATGGGCTCCGGGTTGGTGATGCAGCAGGCGCCCCCGGCGATGGTCAGCGGGGCGCCATCATCCCGGTCGGCGGCGTACAAAGGCAGGCCACTGGCGCGCAGGAACTGGACGATATTGAAGTAGTCCAGCTCGAAGGACACCGAGAAAGCCAGGCAGGCGAAATCCCCCGGCGGCCGCTGCGACTCGATGGAGACCGGAGGTGGGCCGCCCGGACGGGCGGCTCCCCGCTCCTCCACGAAGAAGCGCTCCGCCACCAGGTTGTCATGCTCGTTGAGCAGCCGGTAAATGGTCTGCATGCCCAGGGACGACATGCCCACGTGGTAGCTGTTAGGGTATACGAGAGCGATGGGTATCCGCCCGCCCCAGTCCTTGCGGACAGCGCCACGCTCCCTGGCGAGGCGCTGGCGGGCCTGCTCGATGGTACTCCAATTCATGACGCTACCATTATATCCGCAACCGCCGGGAGCGCCGGCGCCCGGAACCAGGCGTGCTAGAATGGGGCGTCATCCTGCGCGCCGGGAGGGAATGCATGCCCCCAGATGTCATGTGGACTCCCTGGCGCAAGGAGTTCATCATGGCGCCCAGGTCCCCCGGCTGCTTCCTCTGCGAAAAGGCCCGCAGCCCCGCCGAGCAAGACCCGGCGAACCTGGTCCTGCACCGTGGGCAGCGGGCCTACATCTTGCTGAACCTCTACCCGTATACTAACGGGCACCTGCTCATCGCGCCCTACGAGCACACCGCCGAGCTGGAGGAGCTGGAGCCGGAGACCGCCGACGAGATAATGCGCCTGACTCAGCGGGGCGTGGCCGCCCTCAAGAAGTTCTCTCAGCCGGGGGGCTTCAACATCGGCCTCAACCTGGGCCGGGCGGCGGGGGCGGGAGTGCCGGAGCACGTCCACATCCACGTGGTGCCTCGTTGGTCCGGCGACGTGAACTTCATGGCCACCCTGGGGGACACCCGGCTGATACCGGAGAGCCTGGACCAGACCTACACCCGCCTGCTCCCCTACTTCCACCGCCTATAGCCCGGTCCTAGTGTCCCGTCCCTGAGATTCGTTGAACAAGTCCTAGGGGGATTGGCAAGGGGGCC
>JACQGV010000055.1 GCA_016199375.1 Chloroflexota bacterium
CGGGCCGGCCCCACCAGCTCCGGCTCCTCCACGCTCGCGCGGGAGGCGCGCAGCACGTAAAAGATGAAGAGCGCTATCAGGACAAAGCTGTCCACCAGGTCCAGGCCCTTGATCAAGATAAAAAACGAGTAGAAGGTGGCCAGGGCAAGGTAGGACAGCTCCAGATAGTGCACGGGCTCCAGGTGCAGGACCGGCCCCTGGCGGCGGCGCTGCTTGAGCCAGAACAGGAAGAACACCAGCGGCCAGCCGAACCCGATGAGCAGCCGGTTGGCGCCGGTCATGTTGGC
Source organism: Chloroflexota bacterium (assembly GCA_016199375.1). Lineage (GTDB taxonomy): Bacteria > Chloroflexota > Dehalococcoidia > SHYM01 > SHYM01 > JACQGV01. The sequence goes on from JACQGV010000055.1 coordinate 288, forward strand.
GGTGGTGTAGGAGGCGTACTGGGCTCCCGCTGCGGTGCCCGCCTGCTGGCCCGCCGACCAGGCGAAGTAAAGGTCCACGGCATACTCGGGGAGCACCGCTATGAAGGCCAGGAAGGCCAGCGCCAGGGCCTGGGAGATGTCCATCTGGGCCACCTCGGCGCCCCAGGAGAGCAGGAAGGCGGCGCCCAGGATGGCGAGGCCGAACAGGGCGGCCTGGGCGGCGGGGCTCTCCACGTGCAGCCCGAACCGCAGCGCCAGGGCGGGGGCGGTTAGCAGGAAGGCAGCGGCGATGAATAGCCAGTTACCCATGCGTGTACGTCACCTCGACGAGGGGCAGTATAGCGGCCGGCCCCTCAAGGCGATACGCTGATGAAGACCGCGGCGACGCTGATGGCTACGAGCAGGGCGGCGGCGTTGCAGGCCAGAGCGTAGGGAAGGAGCTGGTTGCTGGGGTCAGCCCGACGCCCCTCGGCGTCCGCCGCCTGGGCCGCCAGGGGGAGGGACGCCAGGGCGGCGGCGCCCACCAAGGGGTTGACTTTGTCCGCCAGGAATAGGTTCATCGTCTTGGCCGCCAGCACCCCTGCGGCGGCCCCTGCCAGGGCCGCGCCGGCCCCGAGGCCCAGGACGGCTGCGCTGCTGGGCTGGAATAGCCGGTCAGCCGAGAGCTGAACGCCGATGGCCAGCGCCAGCGCCAGCGTCGCCAGGCTCAGCAGCTCGTTGCCAGCGGCGGCGGCCAGCCGGGGCGCTATCCCGCTTTCCCGCAGCAGGTTGCCCACCAGGAACATCCCGGCCAGCGGGGCTGCCGCCGGGAGCAGGAGGACGATCAGCACCAGGACGGCCCCGGCGACCAGCAGCCTCTCGGGGCGAGAGACCTCGCGGGACCGGCGCATGATGATGGTGCGCTCGCGGCGGCTCGTGAGCCGGCGGGCCAGGTGCCCCTGGGCCTGCGCCACCGCCCCGGCCCCCAGGTAGGCGCCGGCGCCGACGAAGGCGATGAGCTCCAGGCGGTCGGGGGAGAGCCCGGCGGCGGTGAAGACCGCCAGGGGCCCTCCGGCGGCGCCAGCCACCCCCACCGCGGCCGCCTGGGGAACGCTGTACAGACCGGTGGCCAGAGCCCCCCAGAACGTCCCCAGGACAACCAGGATGGCAACCGCCCCCAGGGCCAGCAGCCTGGGGTTAGCGATGAGAGGGGTGAGGTCGGTGGCCGCGCCCAGGCCCAGGAACAGCAAGGCCGGTAGGACGGTCCAGAGGGCAACTCCAAGCCAGGAAGCATCCCCGAGCAGGCCCGCCGCCTGAGCTGCGCCAGGGCCCGTCCCTGGGAAAAGGGTATCCAGGCCGGTCCCCGGTAGGTTTGCCAGCACCAGCCCTATGCCCAGGGGCAGAAGCTCCACGGGCTGCCAGGAGCGCCAGACCGCGATGGCAGTGGCACCCAGCCCCACCAGGATCAGGACCAGGTTACCCCAGGTGAGGTTCAGCAGGCCGAGGCTCTCCAGATACCGGTCCCAAGGGGCCATGCGGCTCGCTCTGCGAAGCCCTACGCGGGCTCCAGCTCCACCAGGACCTGTCCGAGGGTCACATTCTGGCCCGGGGCGACCTTCACCTCGCGCACCTTGCCGGGGCCGCTGGCGCGGATGATCTGCTCCATCTTCATCGCTTCGAGAGTCAGCAGCTCCTGGCCGGCGGTGACCGGGTCGCCGGCCTTCACGTAGATGGTCAGAATCTTGCCGGGCATAGGAGCCCCGACGGCCCCTGGAGCCGCTGTCGAGGAGGGCCCCGGCCGGGGGCTGGTCGCCGCGGGCGCGGCAGGGGTGCTGACTGCGGAGGGCGCGGGCGCTGTGTTCGCCGGGGCCCGCAGGCGCTCCAGCTCCACGGCGATGGTGCGGCCGTCCACCACTACTGCTACGGGGGAGGTGGAGAGGTCGCCCACCTCTACGGTGTAGGTCTTCCCTCTGATAGTGAGCTTGAAGACTCTGGCCATCAGCGGCCCTGCCGCGGAGGCTGGTTGTTCATCAGCCGCTCGCGCCCGGCCAGGGCCCAGGCGGCGCGGGCGCCGCTGCCATTTGCGCTTCCGCCCTGGGGATACGCGCCCCCCTCCTCAGCGGCGGCGAGGGCGACCGCCAAGGCTGCCACCAGGGCCGCGTCGTCCGGCTGGGGCTGCGGACCGGGCTCTGCCTGGGAGCGTGCCAGCCGCCGCGCCCGGTCCCGGGCCTGAGCGATGAATACCCGCCCGGTGCCGCCCAGGATAAGGGCTAGCCCCACCATGACAGCCCCGGCAGCAGCGGCGCCCAGCCAGGTCAGGGACAGCGCTTGGGAGATGTCGAGTCCATCAACCACGCGACCACCTGTTTTGCTCCGCGCAAAGTGCAGGGGAGCTGTATCGAGGCCCCACCCTGGGCCGCCGAGCGCCCGATAATACCATAGCCGCGCCTGCGGGGTAAAGGAGGCACCCCCTTTCATCAGCTTGCTAGAGGTTATTTGGCTCTGTTGACATCTTAGGAGAGTGCAGGGAACCCAGATTCCCTGCCAGGCAGTTTGAGGGGTGCCCCCTCAAGCCCAATCTTCCCCCTCCTGGGGAGAAGGGGCATGTGGCCTCGCTGCCGCTCCTCCTTGGCCGGTTTTGAAATAGCTTTGTAGTGCTTGGCGGAGGGGATGGGATTCGAACCCATGA
>JACQGV010000056.1 GCA_016199375.1 Chloroflexota bacterium
CTACCAAGCAACATAAAGGAAGCGCCCCTGCCGTTCGGCAGGGGCGCTTCGGCGTTTCTGGAAGCCGTCCCAAAAGTGACGGCGGCCTGCTACAAGCCATTTGGCTCGCAGTCCCGAGAATCGGGACTGCCAGGGAGTTTGAGGGGTGCCCCCTCGAACCCGCCCTTCCCTCTCCCTTCAAGGAAGGGGGTCTTGAAATGTCCTGCTAGTGTCCTGAGTCAGAGATTCGCCAACAAAGTACGGAAGGGGTTCAGAGGCTCTGCCCCTGCCGGGGGAACTGGGGGTGTCCCCCAGATTCTCCTACTTCCCCCTCCCCATGTGACATGGAGAGGGGGCCAGGGGGTGAGGCGACTCATTGGCGACCTGGTTTATCTGAAGAACACCCGTCGTAGTTATTTGATAGATTAACAACTCAGGACACTAAGGTGTCAGGTATTTCGTGAAAAACGCGACGGAACGCTGGCGCACGTCGTCCTTCCACGGGGGATCGTAGGGGATGGTGTGAGGGGCGCCCTCGTAGTACACGGCCTCCACTGGTTTGCCTAAGGAGCGGAGGTCGGCCTCGAACTGCCGGGCCAGTTGCACCGGGATTACGACGTCGGCGGTGCCCTGGAGGATCAGCACCGGCGCCTTCAGATTGGCCGCGCCGCGCGGAAGATAGCCGGCTACGGCTACCACCGCCCGCACGTCGCTGCCATAGAACGCCACCGCGAGGGCTGCCATCGAGCCCCGGGAATGGCCGTACACGCCCACGCTATCGGCGCGGGCGCCAGGGAGCGTTCTCGCTGCCTCTATGAGCGCGCTCACGCTGCTGACGGCCGCGAGGACATCAATTCCCGGCTGGGCTATTGGTGCCGGTGGTCCCTCAGGGCAGGGGATGCCGTCCGGCCACGTCGTGGGAGTTGTCTCTCGCGTCACGGGCGAAAAAGAGTAGTTCCCGCCGAACCAACAACCGGCCACGGCCAGGAAGCCGGCCTTGGCAAAGTCCTCCGCCAGCCCCACATGGAGTCCTCGGAACCCCATGGTGCCATGGAGCACAACCACCACGGGGAACGGGCCTGGGCCCTGGGGCCGGAGGACGGCGGCCAGCATCTTCCGTCCTTGAGGCGCGTCCACTTCGATCCACTGCGCGCTCGGGGAGTTTATCCCCCGGGGCGCGCTGGCCGCCCGCCAGCGTGGCGTGGGAGTCGGCGTCGGGCTGGGCGTGGGTGTGGGAGCAGGCGTGGCCGTCGGCGTGGGTGTGGGCACCGGCGTTGCCGAGGGTGTGGGAGCGGATGTGGGCGTGGGCGCGGGAGCCGGGGTGGCCGTGGGCGCCGGGCTTGGTGTCGGCGTGGGTGCAGGCGTCGGGACCAGTGCGACAGTGGGTGAGGGCGAAGGAGCAGGGGTTGGCCTGGTTGCTTCCGCCGGAGTCGCTGTGGCGAGGGGGGCGGGTGCTGCTGCTGTTGCTGTGGGAGAAGGAGGTGGAATGGAGGAAGGCGTCGCCTCGGATTGGGCGCAGGCGACCAGCAGCAGCCCACTCAGGAGGAATAGCCCAGAGCAGTAGAATGCTATCCTCACAACGCTATATTACACCCTGCCCGGTAGCAGCGGTCGCCGCCTTTTGCGATTATTGTTCAGTTAGGCCGTTTGCCGGCGGAGATGGGCGTAGATATGGTGGTTATTGCTCAAGCACCCCGGAGAAAATATGCATTGTGGCAGCTAATGATGTGATGATGTAGCAGGGGATTCATGCGGAGCAGGGTGCGCGGGAGAAGCTGCCGCCGCGGGATGTGGGCGTCCGTAAAACCACGAGTTTTCGGAAGTTGTCTGAAATTCGCTCTCAAACCCTCTTGACATTTTGGATTGTAGACGTTTACTTAGATATAAGAGCCCGCTCTCCGGTGGCTGATCGCCGGGGCAATCGGCGCGAGCCGAGGTCGAAGGTCCCCGAGGGAAGCGGGCGACTCCAGAGAAGGAGGCTCACACTTGGCAGGTAAGATGGGCGGCAAGAAGACCACAGCGAAGAAGACCACGGCCAAGAAGACCGCCAAGAAGAAGTAGCCCGGTATCTTCACGCTGAGAGGCCCGGCGTCCGCCCGCCGGGCCTTCTCGTGTATCATGCGTCTCACTGGCCGAGGCGCTTAGCAGCAAGCTCGCCGCGAACGCCTGCAGGCAGCTACTCCACCACCGCCGTCGTCTCCCCCTCACCGGCCGTCACCTCGCCCACGATCAGCGCCTCGGGGAGCTGGCGCCTGGCCTCGTCTACCCGCTCCGGAGCCAGCACCAGCACCATGCCCAGGCCCATGTTGAAGACGTGGTACATCTCCTCGTCGGCTACCTGCCCTTCCTGCTGGATGAGCTGGAAAAGGGGCGGCACCGGCCAGCTCCCCCGCCGGAACCGCGCCACCAGCCCGGGGGGGAGAATGCGGGGCGTGTTCTCGATGAGCCCGCCGCCGGTGATGTGGGCCATCCCCTTGATGAGCGGCAGCACGGGCACCAGGAGGGGATAGTAGCAGCGGTGGGGGCGCAGCAGCGCCTCGCCCAGGCGGCACCCCAGCTCCTGGTAATAGGCGTTCCACGCCGCCGGCGGCGTGGCGCCGATGCGGAATACCTTGCGCACCAGGGAATAGCCGTTGGTATGCAGGCCGCTGGAGGGTATCCCCACGAGGACATCCCCGGCCTGGATGCCGCGTCCTCTTATGAGGTCCTCCTTCTCGACGATGCTCACGATGGTGCCCGCCAGATCATAGTCATCGGGCTGGTAGAGGCCCGGCAGCTCGGCGGTCTCGCCGCCGATCAGGGCGCAGCCGACGGCTTGGCAGGCCTCCGCCAGCCCCTTCACCACCTCCGCGACCTGTTCCGGCTTCAGCGTCCCCGTGCCGATATAGTCCAGGAAGAAAAGCGGCTTGGCCCCCGATGTGAAGGCGTCATTGACGCAGTGGTTCACGATGTCGTGGCCGACGGTGTCGTGCTTGCCCAGGGCGCTGGCGACCTTGAGCTTGGTCCCAACGCTATCAACGCTGGAGACCAGGACCGGCTGGCGGTAGCCTGGCGGCAGCTCGAAAAAGCCGCCGAAGAGGCCGATCTCGCTGAGGACGTGGGGGCCGAAGGTGGGGCGGGCCAGCTCCTTGATCATCGCCTTGGCGCGGTCGGCGGCGCTGCGGTTAACCCCCGCCGCCCGGTAGCTGCGGCCGCTGGTGCTCTTGGGCGCGCTCACAAAGTCCTCCTACGACGAGCGGGATAAGGCGAGACTCGCGGGAGTCCGAGCCCTGCTGGGGATGCCGGCTAGGGGTGTTCCTCCAGGCGCACCAGCGCCCCCACGGGCTCTAGGGCCAGCTTGTCCATCTCCAGTTGCACAGGTATCGGGTACTCGCCCGTGAAGCAGGCGGTGCAGAAGTTGCTGCGGGCCGTGCCCACGGCCCGCAGCAGGCCCTCCATGCTCAGGTAGCCCAGGGTATCGGCGCCGATCGTGCAGCGGATCTCCTCCACCAAGCGCTGGGCGGCGATGAGCTCCCTGCGGGTCGCCATGTCCACCCCGAAGTGGCAGGGCCAGCGGATGGGCGGCGCGCAAATGCGCATGTGCACCTCTTTCGCCCCCGCCCGGCGCAGCATCTGCACCACCCGCGGGGTGGTGGTCCCGCGCACGATGGAGTCGTCCACGACCACCAGCCGCTGGCCGCCGATGACCTCGGGCAGGGGGTTGAACTTTAGCTGGACCCCCAGCTCCCGCAGCCGCTGGTCGGGCTGGATGAAGGTGCGGCCCACGTAGCGGTTCTTGATC
>JACQGV010000057.1 GCA_016199375.1 Chloroflexota bacterium
CACCTCCCCGTCCTGGAGGCGCTGCTGAGCGACCAGCGCGCCACGGCCCTCTACCTGTTCCCGACCAAGGCCCTGGCCCAGGACCAGCTCCGCTCTCTGGAGGAGCTGGCCCGCGGCCTGCCCGTCTACGGCGACATCGCCACCTTCGACGGCGACACGCCCCCCCGCGAGCGCGCCGCCGTCAAGCGCCGCGCCCGGCTAGTCATCTCCAACCCTGATATGCTCCACCTGGGGATACTGCCGAACCACGACCAATGGGGCCGCTTCCTGCGCCACCTGCGCTACGTGGTCCTGGACGAGGCCCACGTCTACCGCGGCGTCTTCGGCAGCCACGTCGCCCTGATCCTGCGGCGGCTGCGCCGTCTGCTGGCCCAGATGCCTCCCGTCCGTGGTTCGACCGGGCTCACCACGAACGGGAGACACGCGCACCCCCAGCTTATCCTGGCATCGGCCACCATCGCCAACCCCAAGGAGCACGCCGAGGCCCTGACCGGCTTGCCTTTCACCGCCGTGGACGACGACGGCGCGCCCTTCGGCGGCAAGGAGTTCGTGCTCTGGAACCCGCCGCTCATAGATGAGGCCAAGTCGGCGCGGCGCAGCGCCAGCACCGAGGCCGCCGCCCTGACGACGGAGCTGGTGAAGCAGGAGGTGCGCTCCCTCTGCTTCGTGCGCACCCGGCGGCTGGTGGAGGTGGTGTACCGCTACGTGCGGGAGCGGCTGCGCGCCGAGGGCCGGGGCGACCTGGCGGTCCGCGTTGCCCCCTACCGCGCCGGCTACCTGCCCGAGGACCGCCGCCGCATCGAGGGGGAGCTCTTCTCCGGGCGCCTGCTGGCGGCGGTGGCCACGAGCGCCCTGGAGCTGGGCATTGACGTGGGCGGCCTCGACGCCACTGTTCTCACAGGCTACCCGGGGAGCATCGCCAGCACCTGGCAGCAGGCCGGACGCTCGGGCCGCAAGGGCTACCACTCCCTCGCCGTCCTCATCGCCCGCGACGGGCCCCTGGACCAGTACCTGGCTGCCCATCCCGAGTTCCTTTTCGGTCGCCCCCACGAGCACGCCCTGGTCAACCCGGCCAATCCCCATATCCTGGGCCCTCACCTGCTCTGCGCCGCCTATGAGGCGCCCGTAGGCCGGGCCGACGAGGGCCTCTTTGGCTCCGCGCTGCTCCCGGCCCTGGATGCCCTCGCCTCCCAGGGGCTGCTGCGCGAGCGAGGCGGCAGGTGGTTCCTGGACCCGGCCCTGGGCTATCCGGCCGAGGCCGTGAACATCCGCGCCGCCGACAGCCGGCCCTACGTGGTGCAGGATGCGCGCAGCGGACAGCCCCTGGAGTACGTGGACGGCGCCCGCGCCTTCTACGAGATACACCCGGGCGCGGTCTGGCTCCACCAGGGCGACGCCTTCCTCATCACCGACCTCGACATCCAGCGGCGCACCGCCACCGCCGAGGCGACGGATGTCCCTTACTACACCGTCGCCAAGGAGCTGACGGACATTCGTATCCTGGAGACGCTGCGCCAGCGCCCGGCGGGCGGGACAAGGGCCTACCTCCAGCGGGTCGAGGTCACCAACCAGGTGATCGGGTACGTGCGCAAGCGCCAGGCCACCGAGGAGGTGCTGGGCGAGGAGCCCCTGGACCTGCCGCCCCAGAGCTACGAGACCGTCGCCCTGATGTGGGACATTCCCGACGCGCTCCTGGACCGGCTGGTTCGCCAGGGCCGCGACGTGGCGGGCTCCCTCCACGCCGCCGAGCACGCCTGCATCGGGCTGCTGCCCCTCTTCGCCCTCTGCGACCGCAGCGACATCGGCGGCCTCTCCACACCCCGGCACCCGGACACCGGGCGGCCCCAGGTCTTCATCTACGATGGCCACCCCGGCGGCGTCGGCATCAGCGAGAAGGGCTACGAGCTGGCCGAGGACTTATGGCGGGCGACATTGGAGCACATGGGCGCCTGCCCCTGCGAGGAGGGCTGCCCCGGCTGCGTCCAGAGCCCCAAGTGCGGCAACAACAACCAGCCCCTGGACAAGGTGGGAGCATGCGCGCTGTTGAAGGGCATCTCGAGCAGAGGAGAGGGCATGGCCTCAGGCCCTAAGACCAGCGGGGGCGGCGTACGACGCGCTCGGGGCCGTTAGTGGCTGTCGCCGGCCTGCGCCTCCGCCGCCAGCAGGCCCCAGTCGTCGCTCTTGAAGAACATGTAGGGCAGGAACGCCTCCGGGTCCACCTGGCACAGCACCTGGCCCTCGGTGTAGGTGTCGCCCTCGCTCCAGGCGGCGCCCAGCACCTTCCGCACCGGCAGCGCCGCCACCGGGTCGTGGGGCGACTCCCGCAGGATGACCTCTCCCCTGCCCCGCTCCAGCCGCCGCACCGGGCCGGTGTGCCGCACCTGCACCAGCTCAGGCCCCAGGTCAAAGCCCCGGCCGTCGGGGCTCGGCAGGTACTTGAAGTAGAACTGGAGCCACTCGGCGGTCGCGGGCGGCGGCGCCTCCTCGGTCAGCGTCGCCCGCAGCTCGATGTAGGTGATGCCATGCCTTTCGACCACTCCCGACGCCTCGCGGCCACGCCGCTCCAGGCTAATGCGGGCCAGCTTCTTGGGCTCACCGTAGAGCTCGCGGCCGAAGAGCACCGCCGCCTCCGTGGACATGGGCATGGCCAGGCAGAAGTTCCCCTGCTGCCCCTGGTACTGGCAGGCGATATTGACCCCCGCGCCGAAGAACGGGCCCAGGCAGTTGGGGCGGGCCACATGGTGGATATCTATCCGGACCAGCGGGCGCGTGGCGGGCTCCAGCGGCGGCGGCAGCAGCGCCCGCAGGATGGCGGGGTCGCTCTCGAAGCTGACCGCGAGGGCGCGCAGCCCCCCGAAGGCAGGCCGCGCATAGAGCCGCAGGAGCCGGCTCCGCTCCTCATCTGTTGGCCGGTAAGGCGCCGTGGTGACACCCTGTTCCGATGGGGCGAGTATAGCAAAGGCGGACTGGCCCTTGCGTCCAGTCGTAGTATAAACAGGGAGCAGCCCTGGGAGGTGCGCCGTGTACGTCCGGATCAATCACCTGCGCTTCAAGAGGGGCAGGGCGAAGGAGGCGGCCGAGGTGGCGGCCCTGGAGCTGGCCCCGTTGATGCAGAACGCCCGCGGATTCCGGGGCTGGTATGGCCTCCAGGCCGAGCATGACCCCGACGCCGGCCTGAGCATCGGCATGTGGGACAGCGAAGCGGACTTCGAGGCCCTGGCGAAGACCGATGCCTACCGGGAGGCCGTGGCCAAGATCCGCCGCTTCTACGCCGAGCCCTCGGCGCAACACTTCTACAACGTGACCGCCACCGTGGAGCCCAAGGCGGCGCGGCGGTGACGGAAGCCTAACCCAGCGCAGCGTTCACCAGCGGTAGCCGCCGCCCACCTTGCCCCGCCAGGGGCCGTAGTACATGCTGGAGCGCACCCGGGGCTTCACCATCACCTTCACCCCCAGGCGCTCCACCGCATAGGCTCGCAGCCGCAGCTTGGACGGGGGCACCAGCAACCTCCTCAGCGGCCACAGGAGCTTGACCAGGCCGTCAGGCGTCGCCAACAGGTTCCCTGTGGCCAGGTCCCAGCGGAAGCCATGGGGACAGAACGCCGTTTTGCCCTCCAGCCAGCCCTGGGACAGACTCCCCCCTGGGTGGCATTCGTCGCTGAGGGCGTACGCCTTGCCACCGACGTTGGCAAGGCAGAGCCACTCCTCCTGTAGCTCCACCGCCAGCAGCCGGCCAGGAGGTAGCTGGTCCAGGGTTGCCACCTGGACGTAGTCCTTTAGCTCATACTCTGAGGGCGCCAGCATAAGCACTCCCCCTGCAGTGTTTTCCGCTCACAAGCCTTCAGGGAAGCGTCTGCACGCTGGGCGGCGGGGCAGCCTCTCGCTCTGTTTCCGCCGCCGCGGGCTGCTCGCCGGGCGCCGCAGCGGCCGGTGTTCCCGACGCCGACGCCCGCCCCGTCGGGGTGAGCCTGCCCCCGCCACGCCGCCGGCGCCGTCCAGGTTTCGCGGCGGGTCCCCCACCCCCGCCACCTCCACCACCTCCTCCACCTCCTCCACCTCCACCACCCACCCACCGCCCCTTGAAGAACTCTGGGGCCAGGTAGTGCCGGAGGTCCGCCACCTGGAGCAGCTCCGGCGCGGCGTTGCTGGTGAAACAGGCCACCTCCACGTGTTTGCCGGCGTTCTTCACCGCCTGCAGCGCATAGGCAAAATCGCCGTCGCCGCTCACCAGGACGCACACGTCATAGAGATCGTCCCAGGCGTAGCGGAGCAGGTCCGTGGCCAGCATGATGTCCACGCCCTTCTCCACTGTCACGCCACCCCTGGTCTTGCTGGTGCCGAAACGGACCTCGATGTAGGGGGTGTCGTACAGGCTCTGGAGGAAGCGCTGCTGCTCGGAGGCCTCCCGGGGCTTGCGGGCCTCGTCCTGGAGGATGTTGTAGTAGTAGGTCCGGTAGAGCCGGCGCTGGCCGCACAGCTTGGCAGCGAAGGCGCCGAAATTCAGGTCCATGCGCCCGCAGTTGTACTCTAGGGCATGGTAAAGGTTGCTGCCGTCAATGAAGATGGCAGCCCGCTGCTCCGCCCGCTCGACCAGCTCCTTGGTAGCTTGAGGCATTCGTACTCCTTCGTAGCGGCGATTCTCGCCGCGCTCTATGCCATTTTAGCAGGCAGCAGGTGGGGGCGCCTGACGCACCCTCTGCACTGCCCCAAAGCCCCAGTTATTGGATGGGTGCTAAGAGCTCCGCCAGCCGCTTGCGGTTGAACCCCACCACCACCTGGCCATCCACGACCGTGACAGGGGTCACCAGCCGGCCTCCCAGCTCCAGGAACTCCTGCCACGCCTGGGCGTCCAGGGTGATGTCTTTGTACGCATATTTGATCCCACGGCTGACCAGGTACTGCTCCACAGCACGGCAGGACATTCAGCCGGGCTTGTTGTAGACCACCACCTGCTTGGGGGCCATCCCTGCTCCCAACTCCCCTGCCGCCTAGCCGGGCAGGCACTCCCGCACGATCTGGAGGGCCCGGCGGATGTCCTCGCGCTCGATCCCGTAGTGAGTAACCAGGCGCAGCCGCCGGCCGCCCAGGTAGCTGGCCCGCAGCCCCCGCTGCTCCAGGCGCGCCTGGAGCTCGGCAGCGGGCAGGCAAGTGACAGCAACAGCCACAATGTTCGTCCTGACCGTCCTGGGGTCCACCTCCAGGCCCGGCAGGTCGCAGAGGCCCTGGGCCAGGACGCGGGCGTTCTCGTGGTCCTCGGCCAGCCTGTTGACCATGGTCTCGAGGGCGACGATGCCGGGGGCGGCCAGGACCCCGGCCTGGCGCATGCCCCCGCCCACCATCTTGCGGTTCCGGCGGGCCCGGGCGATGAAGTCCCGGCTGCCGCACAAGAGCGAGCCCGCCGGGCAGGCCAGGCCCTTGGAGAGACAGAAGCTGACGGCATCCACCTCGCGGGCCAGGTCACGCGCGTCGCAGCCCAGGGCCACGGCGGCGTTGAAGATGCGCGCCCCATCCAGATAGACGGCGGCCCCGTGGCGATGGGCTACCGCGGCCACTGCCCTGGTCTGCTCGGGGCTGAGCACGGCACCCCCGCAGCGGTTGTGGGTGTTCTCCAGGCACACCAGCCGCACCGGCGGGTAGTGGATGTTGGGGCCGCGAAAGCAGGCCTCCACCGCCTCCGGCTCCAGCCACCCGGCGGCGGTGTTGGGCACCGTCCGAGGGTGGACGCCGCCCAGGGCGGCGGCGCCGCCAGCCTCGTTGTTGAAGATGTGAGACTCGCTGCCCAGGACCATCTCGTCGCCGCGGCCGCAGAAGGTCAGCAGCGCCACCAGGTTGCTCATGGTCCCGCTAGCGGTGAAGAGGGCGGCCTCTTTGCCCAGCCTCTCAGCGGCCATCTGCTCCAGCCGGTTCACCGTGGGGTCCTCGCCGAACACGTCGTCGCCCAGGGCAGCCTCCGCCATGGCGTGCCGCATCTCCGGAGTAGGCAGGGTAACAGTGTCGCTGCGCAGGTCAATAGAACCCATACGTCGCCTCAGTTCACGGGGTATTGTAGCAGGCTCCGTGGTTCCCTTCGGCTCCGCTCAGGGTTAACTCTCAGCTCAGGGCGAACGGA
>JACQGV010000058.1 GCA_016199375.1 Chloroflexota bacterium
ACCGAGGTCCGCCGTCACCGCTACTTGGGGCAACCCCCGGATGACGTGCTCCGCCGTCAGAATGTAACCGTCTCCTATGTACACCCCGCTACCTAGGAGTGCGCCGTGACCCACGGCGTTGATTCTGACGACCGCTGGTCGAACCTGGGGGAGGACAACCTCCCAGCCAGGGCCAGTAGCCGAGCTGGGCGGCTCCAGCCTGTGGCCTGAGGTGCGCGGCGCCAGCGTTGCAGTGGCCGCCAACAGGCCAGCCAGCAGCACCACACCACTCCGAACCCAGACCCTGTTCGTAGCCCCGAGGAACATGGTTTTGAGCCTCCATCTATGGCTTTACCAGGCGCAGGCCACGGCCTTAATCAGAAACCTGGAAATGAAGCCCACTACAGCAATAGCGCGCCCCTGGGGTGTGGTTCAAGGAGAAAAGGCAATATAGAGTGAAGAATCGGTTAAGGCATCGTAATTGCAGGGAAACCTTGACTATGTCGCGAGGGAATCTTCACCGTATTGCGAAGGGACCTTCACATTCATCTCGCTAGAGATGACCTCAAGGAGCCCTGGCCACGAGGAGCGGGCATTTACTGAGGAGAGCGCTCCGGGCTATCAGGGACAAACCGGTAGCCCACTCCCCGCTCGTTGGCGATGAGGGGGGCCTGCCGGCGGTGGTCTCCCAGCTTCTGTTTGAGGTTGTGGATGTGGACCCGCAGGTAGCCTCGCTCGTCAGTGTACTCAGGCCCCCAGACCTCCTGCAACAAGGCCGCGAAGGGCCGCACCTCGCCGGCGTGCTCAACGAGGCAGCGCAAGAGGCCGAATTCGGTGGGGCTGAGCCGGACTTCCTGGCCGGCTACGATGACAGTCCAACGCCGGAAGTCCACCTCCAGGTCCCGGCAGCGAAATACCTGCAGGCCAGGGGCCTGGCTACGGCGCAGGAGCGCCCGCAGCCGCGCCACCAGCTCCAGGTTCCCGAAGGGCTTGGTGAGATAGTCATCGGCACCCGCCTCGAAGCCGGCTACGATATCGGCCTCGGCGGCGCGCACGGTGAGCATCACCAGGGGGACCCGGGAGCGCGCCCGGATGTGGCGGCAGACCTCGAAGCCGTCCAGATCGGGAAGGCCCACGTCCACCAGGACGCAGTCGGGCTGCTCCCGCTCCTGGAGGAGCAGCCCCTGGGCGCCATCGGGTGCGCCCAGGACGACCGCCTCCGGCCAGGCGAGGCGCAGCGTGAGCTCCACCGTCCGCCGGAGCTCGGCCTCATCGTCAATGATCAGGAGCTTCATTGACCGCTGGGGCCTGCATCGGGCGGGGCACCCTGGACCGCGAGGGCGAAGGTGGTGCCCTGGGGCGAGGAGCTCTCGACCCAGAGCCCGCCTCCCATGGCGCGCAGGTGGGCGCGCGCGATAGCGAGGCCCAGGCCCAGACCGTCAGCGGACCGGGGAAGGTGGCGGAAGAAGGGCTCGAAGACCCGCTCCCAGAGCTCGGGAGGAATCCCAGGCCCGGAGTCGCTGACACGCACGACGGCCGCCGCCCCTTCAGCGGTGAGCCGGACGCACACCCGGCCGGACGGAGGGGTGTACTTCACCGCGTTCTCCAGAACATTCTGGAGCGCCGCCAGGTAGCGGTCCTCTTGCACCAGCCCATACACGGGAGCACGAGGCAGCTCCAGGGTGAGGCATTGCCGGCGGGCCTCGGCCAGCGGGCGCACCGTCTCCATATCCTCCTTGACCAGAGGGCCCAGCTCCTCTGTACCGACGGGCACCGCCGCCAACGCCGAGCCGACGAGGCCCAGAAAGCCGTCTACCCGGCGGCCCAAGCGGGTCACCCCTTGCTCGATCGTCTGGGTGAGCTCCGCGACCATGCTCGGGTCGTGGCGGTAGCGCTCGTGGTGCAGCAGCCAGGCAGCATTCTTGACGTAGGCGACGGGGGTCTTCAGCTCGTGGGCCACGGCGGCGAGGAACTCGACCTGGGAACGGTCGTCACGCCCAAGCTCCCAGGAGGGAGAGGGGGCCGGTGCCTCGTCGCGGGCCAAGGAAGCCTCCACCGCCTGCGAGACTCGGCGCGCCCAGAGCTCCAGGGAGAGCCGCGCGCCCCACAGCCGGTCCCAAAGCAGCAGGTAGCACACCATACCTTGGGGCTGGCCTCCGATCAGGAGGGGGTAGGCAGCCAGCCGATAGCGTTCCAAGAGATGACAGAGGGCGTTGACCACCGGTGAGGGAGCGTTGCCTTCTCTGGTGACCTGGAGAGGGGGCGCTCCTAGCAGGGGAAAGCCGCCTTCGATGACGGCCTGAGCCGTGGGGCTGGAGACCAGGTCCAAGGCCTGGCTGAGAGGGTCGAAGGGACGGGTCAGCGGGGGTGCTGTTCGGAGGCCAAACTGGATTAGAGGATGTTCCAACCCCTTGAGCGAGCGCACCCGCACGGCGCTGCCATCCCGGAGCCACACCCCTGCCATGATGGCACCGGTTGCGGTACGCGCACCTTCGAGGACTGGCACCCAGGGAGCATCACCCTGGTGGGGAGCTAAGGAAGTCACACGCCCTAGCCTTTCGCTGACGGCGTTAGGCTGCGGTGGGCATCCGCAATATACCACGCAGGCAGCCGGAGGGGAAGACCCATCCCTGCGCCCGCGAGCGAGGGGCCAGCGGTTGACGTCCAGCCCCGGCGCCGCTAGAGTGCCCCCGGTGCCGGGAGGTGAGCAATGCCGTACCAGACCATCATCTACGAGAAGCTGGGGCGCATCGGTCGCATAACCCTGAACCGCCCCGAAAAGCTCAACGCCATCAGCGAAGGGCTCCGCCGCGAGTACGAGGAGGCCGTCTTCGGCGCCGAGGACGACGACGAGGTCAGGGTGGTCGTCGTGCGGGGGGCGGGGCGCGCCTTCTGCGCCGGCTACGACCTGAGCGGCCAGGGCCAGCAGGGCTACCTGGCGCCCACGGCCTTCGACGACTGGCGCCGCAACCGCCGGGGCACCGACCGCTGGTTGCGTATCTGGGGGGTCGCCAAGCCCCTCATCGCCCAGGTCCACGGCTACTGCCTGGCGGGCGGGAATGAGCTGGCGGGCACCTGCGACCTGATCATCGCCGCTGAAGACGCCCAGTTCGGCCACCCCGCGGGGCGGATGCTGGGCATCCCCGACACCCTCAGTCTCTGGCCCATGGTCATCGGCATGCGCAAGACCAAGGAGCTGCTCTTCACCGGCAAGTCCATCAGCGGCAAAGAGGCGGAGCGGATCGGCATGGTAAACCTGGCCGTGCCCGCCGAGCAGCTTGAGGCCACGGTCAGGGAGTGGGCGGAGGCCATCGCCCAGGTGCCCCTGGAGGCGCTGGTGGAGCACAAGTTCATCGTGAACCGCTGGTTCGAGGTCATGGGGCTCCGCACCGCCGCCAGCGAGGGAGCCGAGTATGACGCCATCTACCATCAGACGGAGCCTGCCCAGGAGTGGCGACGGCTGGTGAAGGAACATGGCCTGAAGCGGGCCCTGGAGATACGGGACGCGCCCTTCAAGGACTATCGGGGCAAGAACAAGTAGGGCTGGCCCGTGTTACAATAGGGCCGCTTTGAAACCTCAGAGGGGAGGACCCCAAAGGGGTCAGAAAGCCCTTCTCCGGCGGGTGTCCCGGAGGGCGAGGCAAGCCTCAAAGGCCAGTGAAGTGCTCCGGTATGGGGTCAGCGTCGCTGCTGCTCTTGCCGCGGTAGCGGCGGGAGCGATCTTGGCTGCCCCGGTTGGGGGGCAGGCTCCGGCCTGTCGCGCATCCATCAATGGCGTCAGCGTCGAGGGCCGCACCATCAAGATCAGCAGTGGCTCCAACGCTGTGGTGCAGGCTGCCGTCCCCGCAGGCTCCGCTCAGAACTCCGTGTATCTGGAGCTCTTCGGGAAGCGCCTGGAGATCGCCTCCGCAAAGCAAGCGTCCGGCACCTGGTCAGGGAACGTCCCCGTCAAGGATTACGCCCGCTGGGGTGTGGGTCTGTACCGGCTCGTCTGGGAGAGCCGCGACTTGAAAGGCGAGCTGGTGTGTCGGGCAGCGGCCAACATTCATGTAGAAGGCTTCCCCCTGCGCACCCTGGCAGGCGCCACCGGAGTTGCGGCGATGGCTGTGGGGCTAACGGCACTGACGTTGACGCTGAAGACGACCATTAACGCGGGGGCCCGGTGGACAATCAAAGTCGTAGCGCGCGGGAAAGTGGAGAGGGACAAGGAGGAGCGTCGTCTCCGCCTAAGACCGGGGTTTTCGATCTCCCAGACGCTGCTGGGAACGTTATGGGGGCTGTTGCTTGGTGGAGGGACGCTAACCACCTTGCAGCAGACCGCCCTGAGCCCACCGACCATCGAGCTTGCTCTGGAGATGGTCCTGCCCTTCACGGTGTTGGGGCTATTGGCGGGGCTGCTCCGGCGAGTTGCCAGATGAGCCCTCCGCAGGCTAGCTGCGCGCTGGACGCCTCACCACGTGACGGTCCCGCAACACACCCACTATCCGCAGCCTCTCTGGAGTCGGCATGGTAGATAATGCCCTCTCTCCCCACGGCGGCAGGCTGGTGGAGAGGTTCACGGCCGCCGAGCGGGTTCCCGACCTGACCCGGCTGCCGGCCCTCCCCATCCGCGACCAGATCGCGCGGGAGTGCCTCGGCATCGCCTACGGGTTCTTCTCGCCCCTGGAGGGGTTCCTGGGGCAGGCCGACGTCCGCTCCGTGGCCGAGGAGATGCGGCTGGCCAACGGCTACGTCTGGTCTATCCCCATTGTCTTCGACCTCTCGCAGGAGGAGCTTCAGCGCCTCAACATAAAGGAAGGCAAGACGCTCCTGCTCCTGTACCAGGGCCGGCCCTACGCCACCCTCCAGGTGGAGGAGGTCTTCTCCTACAGCAAGGAGTCCTTGGCCCGCTCGGTCTACGGGACCACCGACGAGAAGCACCCCGGCGTCAGGCGCACCTACGCCTACAAAGACTGGTTCCTGGGCGGCAAGATCAGCCTGCTAGCGCCGGTCGCGGTCAACTCACCCTTCCGCCCGTTCTGGTATCCGCCCAAGGAGCTGCGCGCCGAGATCGCCCGCCGGGGGTGGAAGCGGGTGGTGGCCCACCAGACCCGCAACGTGCCCCACACCGGCCACGAGTGGCTGATGAAGGGGGCCTACTTCGCCGCCAACGCCGATGGCATCCTGGTGAGCGCGGTAATCGGCGAGAAGCGGACCGGGGACTACATTGACGAGGCTATCGTCCTGACCCACGACCGGCTGCGGCAGGCCGGGTACTTCCGGGAGGAGATCCACCTGACCTCAATCCTCCTCTGGGACATGCGCTACGCGGGCCCCCGCGAGGCCGTCTTCCACGCCCTGGTCAGGAAGAACCTGGGCTGCACCCACCACATGTTCGGCCGCGACCACGCGGGCGTGGGGACGTACTACTCCCCCTACGCGGCCCACGAGGTCTTCGCCACCCTGCCGGACCTGGGCATCCAGCCGGTCCTGGCCCGTGAATGGTACTACTGCCCGGCCTGCGGCGGCATCGCCTCGGAGGAGCTCTGCGGGCACCAGGAGCAGGCCCAGCAGTTCAGCGGCACCCTGATCCGGGGCATCCTCCAGGACGGCGTCAAGCCCCCCCGCCTCATCTTCCGCCCCGAGGTCTTCGACGTGGTCATGGACTGCGCCGAGCAGTACGGTTTCAGCTCACCCTTTGTGAGCGAGCGGTACCTGCGGGACAGAAGTCCCGTATTCTCCGTGGCTTCCAGGGAGGTGGCCCCGCGGACCCGTGCCGACTGACCGCAACGTCTACCCCATCAATATCTGGATCAACGAGGAGCGCGACGCCCGGCTGCGGGCGGCTGGCCTCGCCGCCACGGCCAAAGAGGTCCTGGCTGGCCTGAAGGTCGTCTCCCTGCCCACCACAGAGCAGCAGAAGGACGCCCTCCTCGCCCGCTTCCCGTCCGCCAAGTGCGATACCTCTACCACCAACACTGTCGAGCTGCTGCCCAGGGATATCAAGGACCGGCTCTTCGCCCTGGTCCTGGAGCGCCGCAGCCTCGACGTGGTGGGCGACTTCCTGCGGTCCCTGGACACACCGCGCACCTGACGATATAGACCTTCACCTGGCGCCACCATCAGCATCGCGTGGACGGAGCTCACCCGGCGCCGCCAGGACCTGTGAGCAGCATCTTCCTGGCCTCCTCGGCCAGGCGGCCCTCCAGGTCGAAGTAGCCCTCCAGCTCCAGGAGGGCGTTGAACTCGCCGAAGGTGTACATCCGCTCGCTCAAGCCTCTGGTCGTGCCCTCGCGCCGCAGCGCCTCCAGCAGGCCCACCGCCGTCCGGGCCAAAGAGCGGGTCAGGAAGTTGGCGTAGATGACAATCCTGTAGCCCAGGGCCTGGAGCTCTTCATTAGACAGCAGCGGGGTCTTGCCGCCCTCGACCATGTTGGCCAGGAGCGGCACGCCCTTGAAGTCCTCCCCGATGCGGCGCAGCTCCTCCTGCGACAGGGGCGACTCGATGAAGAGGGCATCGGCGCCCGCCGCCAGGTAGGCGTGGCCGCGCCGCAGCGCCTCCTCGAGGCCGCCGCCCACGGCAGTGCGGGCATCGGTGCGGGCGATGATCACCAGGTCGTGGTCGCTGCGCGCCTGGACCGCGGCCCGCACCTTGGCAGTGGCCTCCTCGATGGGGACCAAGGTCTTGCCCTCAAAGTGACCGCAGCGCTTGGGGAAGGTCTGGTCCTCCAGGTGCAGCGCGGCCACGCCCGCCCGCTCGTAGGCGCGGACGGTGCGCATGACGTTGTGGACCCCTCCGTAGCCGGTGTCCGCGTCGGCGATGACCGGGATGCTCACGGCCTCGGCGATGTAGCCCGCCCGCTGGGCCATCTCACTGAAGCTGACCAGGCCAATGTCGGGACGGCCCAGGGTGGTCGCCGCGATCCCCGAGCCGGTCATGTAGGCCGCCGGGAAACCGGCGCGCTCCACCAGCCGCGCCAGGAGGGCATCGTAGACGCCGGGCGCCACGATGATGCCCGGCTGGGCCAGAAGTTGGCGGAGGCGGGTGCTGGGACGCATGGTGCAGCTCCTTTCGGTCGTGGCCGCTGGAACGTGGCGAGAATACGGGGCGCCATCCTGCTCTCCTGATATCTTAGCAAGAGGCAGTCCCGGTCATCGGGACGGCCAGGGAGTTTGAGGGGTGTCCCCGGCCTTGCACGGAAAGTGCCACCAGCGGGAGTCCAGAGGGCTGCAAGCCCTCTGGCAGGGTCGTCCAGGGGTGTCCCCTGGATAACCTATTTCCCTTCCCCTTCCAGGAAAGGAAGGGGCCAGGGGATGGCTCGCTTGGGGTAGGGGCTGCCGAAGATGGCTTTTCGTGCAAAGCCGGGTGTCCCCTCAAGCCCCAGGATATTCCAGGGATGGAACACCGCTTGACACGAGAAGGGCGCGGGTATACGCTCAAGCCACGACCTCGGCTGTGCGTGCGGCCCGCAGCGACCATATGGGTGGCCTGCGGGCGCGGAAGCTGCCAGCAAGTGTGCCAGCCGCCACTGGCTGTGCGGTATCAAACCTGAGAAGCGTCTACCGAGGGCCGCAGCTATTCCCGTCCCTGCAAGCCAGCGATCTAGTTAGCGTTTTTCCGGCACCTTAGAGGGCTGCTGTGGCTGGCATAGATGGCGACGCGATCAGCGGTCTTTTCAACGCCCTCGATTCCCTCATGCCACCGGTCCCCGATCCCGCGCTGCGGCCAGTGGTGTCCCTGGGACCTGCCAGCATCAAGGCCACGGGCGTGGGCGGCTTTGTGGGCATCAATCAGGAGCCTCGCGGCGATGTCTTCGGCCGGCGCCTGGACGCCACTGCCCTAGTGACGGTTAGGGCGGCCAACGCCGGCGAGCTCAGCGCGGCGGTGACCAGCGTAACCCAGGCATTGATGGGTGCCGAGCGGACTTCGCTGCGGGAACGTGGCATCCTGCGCATCACCCTCGACCAGGTCGGGCCGGATGCAAGCGGGCCCGGAGACCGGGCCCACCGCGACCTCACTTTTCGGATCATCTACGAGTTCTTGAAGAGGCCGCAGCAAGCGTCAGGCGTCATTCAGGAGGTCCCTCTGAATATTCGCCTGAGCCAAACTCGTGCCCCGCAGACGCTGCTGAAATCGCCTTTCGTGGCGGGCTCTCTGAACTGGTTCGAAGCGGTGGACGATCCGGGAGCCACCCGGTCGAGACCGGGGCGCTGGCAGTACAACGCCTCCGAGGGCAGGATCGAGCAACGCTCCAACGTCTGGGGAGGCTCGTCGGGCCCCGATCCCAACAAGCCCGGCGCCTACCTGCTGTTACGGACGAGAGAAGGCCTTCCACCGGTGCAGGACTTCGTGCTGAAGGTCAACCTGCGCTCCGAAGACGACGACGGCATCGGCCTCGTCTTCCGCTGGCAAGGCGTGGACAACTTCTACTTCTTCTTGATGCATAGCGGGGGCAACTACCGGCTCGTCGGGAAGAAGGTAGCAGGACAGTTCGCGAACCTGTCCACGCCAGCTTTGGACGCTGGCCACGGGTATCAGGTGGGGGCCAACCACGAGGTGGAGGTCACGGCCCGCGGGCCTTCGTTCCACGTGCGCATAGACGGCGTGCCCGCGCTCGCCGGCAGGGACGAATCCCTCCCCGCGGCGGGGCGGGTCGGTCTCCTCTCCCATGGGAACAACCGGGCCTTTTTCCGGGCCATCGAGCTGGTGCAGCTATGAATCCAGAGCTCTCCAGAAAGGGGGTGCGGCGGATCGCTACGGCGCCGGTTCTCCGTCGGACGGCCCTTGCCGGTAACTAACAGGCGGGCTCCATAGGAACAGGGCGCCGGCCTGCCAACGGGGAGAAGGGTAGCGCCCGTACCTGCCCCAGCTTCGCGTCCCAGGCAACATTGCAAGCGGGCATTAGCGGAAGGAGGCGGACCAAATGGCAGAGACCTTTACAGCGTCCGAGCTGGTTATCCCCGGAACCTTTATCCGTGTCCGGTCGGAGGGTTTGATTGGCGTCGCCGGTATCTCGGCTGGTAACGTCGGCATCGTCGGCACTGCCAGCAAGGGAGCGGGCGACACCCTCATCCTGTCCGACTACGAGGGCGCTCGGGCCGATCTGGGCACCTACGACGACTACAAGAACGGCGCGGGCGCGCTGAACCTGACGCGGGGCGTCGAACTCCTCTACCTCAACGGGGCACGAGCGGTGTTCGCCAGGCCGCTGGATCCGGCGCACGCGGCCCAGGATGACTACGTGGCCGCCTTCAACGAGCTGGCCAAGGACGACGTCAACATCCTGGTCGCGCCCCAGCTGCCGACGGCCACCGCGCTGGCCGTCTTCGGCGCCGTCGTTGAGACGGCCGAGAACAACGGCAAGGACGTGATGGCGGTGGTGGGCTCCGATGCAGTGACCGTGCCGGCCATCACTGCCCAGGTGCCGACCAACGACCGCATCATCATGACGGCTCCTGGCATACGGACTTTCGACTCGGCGGCGGGGGCGGAAGCAACATTGAGCGGGACTTACACGGCCGCGGCGGTGGCAGGCCTCCTCAGCTCCCTGACGCCCCAGTCGAGCCCGACCAACAAGACTCTGCCCGGCATAGTGAAGCTATCCCAGCGCTTCTCTTACGGGGAGATGCGGCAGCTGGTGAGCGGCCGGGTCATGGTCCTGGAAGCAAGGCAGGGGGTCCGGGTAGTGCGCGGCCTCACCACCGACAACGGCGCCTTCACGCAGGTCACGACCCGGCGCATCGTAGACTTCGCCAAGGCAGGGGTCCGGAAGGCGAGCGACCCCTTCATCGGCCGCCTGAACAACCAGCGGGTGCGGGCGGCGCTGCAGGGGGCCATCGACGGCTTTCTTACGACCATGGTCCAGGACGAGGCCCTCATTGCCTACGAACTGCAGGTGACGGCCACCCGCCAGGACGAGATCGCGGGCCGGGCGGTGGTCAATGCCGTCCTGCAGCCGACGTTCAGCATCGATTTCGTCGCCGTGACGCTGGTGCTTCAGTAGGAGGAAGACCGTGGCAAACACAAGCGTGTTCACCGGGGCTGACGGCTCCATCGCCCTGTCGGCTCCCCAGGGGGCAGAGGGAGAGCAGGCCCAGGGGGTCCTGTCAGCGTACGAGCTCCTCGCCGTGGGACGGGTCCAAAACGTCAGGGTGGAGGTCCACTCGGACGTCCGCCCCTTCCATGAGATCGGCCAGCGCTACGCGACGCAGCTGAGGCCCGGCAACGTAACCATCAAGGGCACCATCGGGCGCGCCTACATCAACGGGGCCATGCTCAAACTTCTGCTGGGAGAGGCGGCGGACAGCCGGCCCGCCGGCAGCTGGACTCAGCCGGCTTTCAACATCACCCTTTTGCTTGGGAACCCCGCGGTGCCGGGCGTGCGCAACACCATAACCCTCTACGATTGCAAGATCGATGGCTGGGTGTACGACGTACCCGAGGACGATTTCGTCCTCGAGTCCGTCAAGTTCCAGGCCCTTTACCTGAGCGTCCAGGATGAAGGGTGATGCTGTCGCCTGAGGAGCTGCTAGCCGGGGCCGCCCTGACCCTTGACGTAGAGGTCCCGGCCGAGGCGCTTCGCCCCACTGATGGCAGCCCCAGGTCGGGTCCCAGGAGGGTGCGGCTGCGCCCGCTGACGGTGCGGGACCTGCAGATCATCTCCCGGGCGGCCAAGGAGAGCGATTCCCTGGTCGCGACGCTCATGGTGCAACGGGCCCTGGTGGAGCCGGAGATGAGCGTGGCCCAGGTTGCCGGGATGCACATCGGGCTTGTGCAATTCTTGCTCCAACGGGTGAACGAGATCAGTGGCATCGCGGCATCTGCCCGGCAGCTGGACGATGCCGTGGAGGCGCCCCTGGTAAAGGCGGCCTTCGTTCTGGCGAAGGAGTTCGGCTGGACGCCGGAGCAGGTAGGCGAGCTTACCCTCGGGCAGCTGTTGGTCAATCTGAAGATGCTGAGCGGGAAGTCAAAGCCGTGATGGCTCGGGGCGAACTAGCGGCCGAGGGGCGCCAAGCCGTGGGGGCGTTCAGGGAAGCCCTTGAGAACCTGAGCGACCCCGTTCCGCGGCTGTTCCTTGCCCTGGCAGTGGCGGAGGAGTTGGCTGGCCTGGCCGGGGGCATCCCCCTCGCGGACCTGACGCCCTTCCAAGGCCTGGCTTCCTGGACGCCTCCCGACGAGACCGGCCGCGGGCCCGGTGGACGCTGGGGCAGCCGGCGCATAGATGGACTGGAGACGCTGCCTCGCCCGGAGGCGCCGCGGGAGAGCGCGGCTGCCTCGGCTATCGCCAAGGGCGATGGAGAAAGGATCCCGGTCTTTTCTTTTCGCCGTCGTGGCGCCGCGTCTGGGAGCCCGGACCTGACTGTCTCTGAACGGCGGGCCACGGCCCCGGTGGAGGAGCTGCGCGGGGGCGGTCTGCGGCCTGGCAGCCCGGAGGCGCAGCCTCCAGCCCCGGGCACAGCGGGGCGACGAGAAGAACAGGCGCCGTCGCCGGGAACGGTGGTTGAGCCATCCTGGCCTGCGCTGGCCCTTCTGGACGACTTGTCAGGAGCGGCGCTGCGAGAGGCCGCGCGGGGAGTAGACGAGGGCCCCCTGGGACTGCCTGCGGGGCCGGGAGCCCCCGGGCTCGGTGAGAGTGGCGCGTCCGATGCCGAGCGGTCCCGGTTAGACCGCCGCTCGCCGGGAGGCGCCCCTGCCGATGTGATGGCCGGCAGAGGCTGGGAGGACCACGGGCGACCAAGGGCCGCTGCTGGGCTGGCAGTCCCGCCTCGGAGGGGAGCCCGCCGGCTCTCGTCGCACCTGCCGAGCGCGTCTGCCGAACGAGCGTCGGAGAGGCCGGGTCCCGGCCTGGCCACCGAGCAGGAGACCGGAGTTGGCTATGCGCCGATGGCTCCCGATCCCATGAGCATGGGGCCCCAAGCGTTTGGGGGCAGGCCGGCGGCTTTGGTCGGAGCCTCCCAAGGGAATGCAGTCGATATGCTGAACACCTGGGCGGAAGGGATCATCTCTTCCTGGACCCGCCCTGGTGCCGTCAGGCAGGGCACCACTTACTCTAAAACCCCTCCCGCCAAAGATGTGGGCTCGGGCACCGGAGAACCACTGGAGCCCGCGGCCGCAGGGGTGCCAAAAGCGGCGGCAGGCGACGGCGCACCGCGCGGGGGGTCCCCCGCGGCGCGATCTGCTGGCCCCCTGACCACCCAACACGATAGGCTGGGGTGGGAAGAATGGGGGGAGGGCACGCCCGAGGCGGGGCTCGAGCCAGACGCCAGGGCGCTGGCGTCGCTGGTGAACGAGGCCCTCGTCGAAGAGGCGACCAGGCATGGGATTGATCTGTCATGAAAGTGAAGCCCGTTCTGGGAGACTGGGAGGTCAAGCACATCGAGTCCATAGGGGCGCTGGAGCGGCGCTCGTTCGTCGAGCTGGAGGTGCCGGGGCGCGTCGGCAGCCTCTTCCAGGACTTGGACGCCGCCCCTACCCGGATCGCCATCGCCGGCAGCCTCCAGGGAGGCGCGGCCTGGGACGAGCTGGTCGAGCTGCGCGACAAGTTCCGCGCTGGCGAGCCGGTCACCTTCGTCGCCGACATCGTCACGGCCACGGAGGTCCAGTACGTCATCATCGAGACCCTGCTGATCCAGGAGAGTGGCACTCGCCCCGACCAGGTGGACTACTTCGTCGTTCTGAAGGAGAGCCCGCCGCCTCCCCCTCCG
>JACQGV010000061.1 GCA_016199375.1 Chloroflexota bacterium
GCTCAGGGCGAACGGGATAAGCGACGGGTTCACAGATCAAAGCAGGGGTCCTCAAGAGCCCGTCCAACAACCCTCACCCCCTCTCCCTGCCTAAAGGGAGAGAGGGGAAGAAAGGGGAACTGGGGGATACCCCCTGACCCCCACCAAAATCCCGACCCTTCGGGACTCTGGACTCCCCCATGGGGACCGTTATTGGATAGGCTCTAAGTGCTAGGGGCGTCCGGCCCCCGGGTCTGGGGAGTTGAGCGACGCGGGCTGTTCCGGGGCCGACGCGCCCACCGAGGCGGTAGCGGGCGGCATCCTATGCCAGGGCTGACGCGCGAGCTGCAGCACGGCTCCAACTGACCGAAATCCGGCATAGGGCAAGTAGAACGCAGCCACGAGCAGGGGTGGCACAAAGAACAACGCATGGAGGAGGACCGCGTACCCAAAGGCCGCTTCCCGATCTACCTCCCACAGCCCCAGAAGATATAGCGCCACAAACTCGAAGGTGCCAATGGCCCCGGGCAGGCCCGGGAGCCAGTCGGTGAAGAAGATGACGACCAGGCTCAAGACGACTAGGCCCAGCAGCCCCACTTGAAGGCCGAATCCCAGGCCCAGCATCCATCCGCTGAGGCCGATGAGCACGGAGTAACCCACGGTGGCGAGGAACGAGAGGAACGTCAGCAGCGGCGCCTGCCGCAGCACTTCGACACCGAGGCTGAAGCCGCGAGCCAGCGGCAGGCGGCCCAAGGCGGGGAGGCTCTTGAGCAGCGGGCCAAGAGTGAAGAGGGCCACGATGGCGACGACCGCGAGCACCGCCGCCGCCAGGAAATAGGGCGCCAGCGGGCGCAGCGGCGGCAGGTATACCAGCCCCACCAACCCGATGAGCCCCTGGGTAGCTAGCTCGAAGGTCCGCATCGTGGCTAGCGTCGCCAGCACCGTGCCCGTGGGAACGCCCTGGGTGGTGAGCAGACCCACGCGCGTGGGCTCGTCCAGCAAAGGAATAGGGCTGAGGCTGTTGACGCCTACGGCCGTGTTCTCCACCAGGGCAAGCCGCCACGTGCTCACCCTGGCGCCACGGAACAGAAGCCGCCACCGCACCCCGCGCAGCAGGAACGCCGCCAGCATCAGGCCCAGGGCGCTCAGGAAGTGCGGAACGCTGGCAACGGCCAGGGCGTGGTTCACCGCGCCCCAGTCTATCCGCTGGAGGGCCCAACGCAGGAAGATGGCGCCCAGGGCCGAGGCCCCGACGGTCCCGCCGCCCCAGACCAGGACCTGGCCCAGCCTGCGCCACCGGCCCATCCGGCATCCCCCTGCTGAAAGCCGCCCGGCCGCTGAATCGAGGTCGCCCGAGCGTCTACGGACTCACCATTCTGGCACCAGCCCGCACATGGACGCGCGGCCAGCATAGGACATCCGCGCGGCGAAGGGAAGCAGGCAGGGCATCGCTCACCCCAGGGTTGGGGACAAGCCCTGGAGGCAGCACCCTGAACGAATAAGGGCACTCTGCGCTATGCTATCCGGCGGCTGGGCAACGCCCCGGGTACGGTCGCCGGAGCAGCCCGGGCTAGAGCCCGCGGTCGGCGATGAAGGCGGCCAGGTCCGCCACCCGGCAGCTATAGCCCCACTCGTTGTCGTACCAGGCCATGACCTTCACCATGGTCCCGCCTATCACCATAGTCGAGGGGGCGTCCACAATGGCGCTGGCGGTCGCGCCCTTGAAGTCGCTGGAGACCAGCTCCTCGTCGCAGACCTCCAGGATGCCCTTCAGGGGGCCCGTCGCCGCTTCCTTGTAGGCCTGGTTCACCCGCTCCGCCGTCGCCGGGCGGTCCAGGTCGGCCACGAAGTCCACCACGGAGACGGTGCCGGTGGGGACGCGGTAGGCCATGCCGTGGATCCTGCCCTGGAGCTCGGGCAGGACGACGCCGACGGCCCGCGCCGCTCCGGTGGTCGTGGGGACAATGTTGAGGGCGGCCGCGCGGGCGCGCCGCAGGTCCTCATGCACCTGGTCGAGGATGCGCTGGTCGTTGGTGTAGGCGTGGATGGTGGACATCAGCCCGCGCTGGATGCCGAAGCTCTCGTGGAGCACCTTGGCCACGGGCGCGATGCAGTTGGTGGTGCAGGAGGCGTTGGAGACGACCTTGTGCTTCTTGGGGTCGTAGCGGCCCTCGTTCACCCCCAGCACCACGGTGAAGTCCTCGCCCTTGGCGGGGGCGGAGATAATCACCTTCTTGGCGCCGCCCTGGAAGTGGGCCGCGGCCTTGTCGGCGTTGGTGAAGATGCCGGTGGACTCGATGACCAGCTCGGCGCCGGCCTTAGCCCAGGGGATGGCCGCGGGGTCGCGCTGGGCGAAGACCTGGATGCGCTGGCCGTTGACCACGAGGGCGCCCTCCTGGGCCTCGACGGTGCCGGGGAAGCGCCCGTAGTTGCTGTCGTACTTGAACAGATGGGCATTGGTCTTGGTGTTGGTCAGGTCGTTGACGGCCACCACCTGGAGCTTGTCGGGGTAGCGCTCCAGGATGGCCTTCAGCGCCTGGCGGCCGATGCGACCGAAGCCGTTGATGCCGATGAGTGTCTTCGCCATGGCGCCTCCTTCATCCTCCGGCTGGCTGGCAGGCTGGCCGGGGAACTAGAGAGCTATTGTTGTCGAAGCTCGTCGGGGACAACTTAGCACGCAGGCCAGCCTGCGGTCAAACGCGCCTTCTGGCCGGCGCGTTTGCCGCTTATCGTCACTTGAGTGGCGAGAACGACGTCGGCTCCACCGCCCTGACCTCGGTCTTGGCGATGTGGCTCCGCACGCGGTCCTTCATCTGCTCCCAGGCGGAGCTGCCGTAGAGCGACTCGGTGCGGCGCTTGCGGTCGTCTTCGTCGGCGAAGGTGCGGACCCAGATGAACTCGGTGCGGTCGGTGTTGGTCCAGGACGCCACGATGGGGATGCCGAACTGCTTGCTGAGGGGCGCCACGTCCTTCTGGAAGCAGGCCAGCCAGGCGTCCATCATCCCCCGGTTGATGGTGTAGATGCGCAGCTCGTGTACAGGCATTGTCAACTCCTTCTACACCTTCCTGTCGGCTGGCTGCGCCAGCCCAGGTTCAGGCACAACTAGCCTCTGGCAAATCTTGCGGACAAGCAGGTTTGCGATCTCAGAGTGCCTCGGAATCGCCTCGACAACCCCAGTGTTGGGGTTACACCAGAGGGAGTGTGCGCTGCCTTCCCGTTTGAGATAACATCCGTGCCTGCGGAGATAGCGAAGGAGGGTGCTCCGTTTCACTTTACGACAACAGTCGCACGAATGGCATCGGGGGGGACTCCGCGCAGCCCCTCCTCTCTGCGGTCCTCAAGTACGAGCGCAATCGCC
>JACQGV010000068.1 GCA_016199375.1 Chloroflexota bacterium
ATGAACAGCCAGGAAGCCAAGCGCCCTATAGCGGTCCTCATCGGCGGCGGCGGCCGGCTCCAGGCCATCGCCGACTACTGCCAGCGCCCCGAGACCGCCGCCCGCATCGCCATCGTGGTAAGCCACAAGCGCCAGTCACCGGGGCTCGAGTGGGCGCGGGAGCGGGGCTGGCCCGCCGTCTACTGGAACCTGGTGCACTGGCGCAAGCAGGGCGGCACCCGCGAGGAGTTCGACGAGGCCCTGGCCCGCTTCCTCACCCAGCCCAACTACAGCCCTGAGCTGGTGGTCATGGCGGGGTGGGACCTGGTGCTCTCGGCCCGCTTCCTGAAGCATTTCGCCCGCGATGGCACCTACCGGGTGCTGAACCTCCACCCCGCCCTACTGCCCGACGGCCCCGGCGCCAGCTATCGCTGCGCCGACGGCACCGTCATCCCCGCCTTCCGGGGCGAGGACGCCATCGCGGCCGCGCTCAAGGCCGGCGTCCCCCGCACCGGCTGCACCGTCCACATCGCCACCCCCAGCTTCGACGAAGGGCCGGTGGTCCTGCGCAGCGAGGTGCCGGTCCTCCCCGGCGACAGCGCGGAGTCCCTGGGCGCGCGCATCCATGCCGAGGAGGAGCGCATCCTGCCCCAGGCCATCGAGCTCTTCCTGCGGGGCAGAGTGCGGGTGGAGGGCGGGCGCGTCAGGGTGATGGGATAGGCCGCCGAAGACCTGAGACAGGTTGTTGCCCGCTCAGGGTTATCCAAGCTCGGCATACAAACCAGCTTTGTAACCCGAACTTGTTCAGCTTTGCAGGTATTGGCAAGCTTAAGCACATAGGACGACCCTTGAGAGCACAGGAAAAGGAGCAGGAAACCATGATCGACATCCAACCGCAGCATGTTACTCTCGACCAACTGCTTTACGGGCGACTGTTCAGAATCCCTCAGTATCAGAGGACCTACAGCTGGCACAGGAAGCAGCGGCAAGATCTGTTCGAAGACATCCGGCGCACTTGGACCGGAGGGCAGGAGCGTTCCCACTTCATGGCTACGGTAGTAGGTCTTCGCCGCGAAAAACGGATCATCATGACCAAAGAGCATCAAGTCATCGAGGTGGTGGACGGACAACAACGGATTACAACTCTCATCCTGCTTCTCCGAGCGATCGCTAAAGTAATTGACCGCTCCGACCCAGTCGGGGGGAAAGTTGGCAAAGAGCTTGATGACACCCTGGTGAAAGATGATAAGGCCACCCTATTGCTCCTTCAGACGAATCACGACACTAGTCACTACTTCGCCAACTATCTACGAAAAGGAGACCACCCGCCTTCAGAGTCCGGCAGAACTCTCGCTGATCGCGAGCTTCTGTCGGCCATAGAGGAATGTGAGAGGTTTGTGGCCGACTGGCAAAGTGCTGGCAATTCGCTTGAGGACTTGGTTGGCTTACTGAAGAACAGGCTGACTTTTGTCTTCCATGCAATTGGGGACGAGGCTCTCGTATATACCGTGTTCGAGGTTCTCAACAGCCGCGGTCTTCCCGTGTCGTGGTTTGACCGCCTCAAGAGCACGCTGATGGCCATTGTGTTTGAAGCAGAAAACGGGAACAAGGGCGAGCTTATCAATGAAGTGCACCAACTTTGGACAGATATCTACAGGTGTGTAGGGCTCCGGTTGGGCTTGAGCACCGAATCGCTCCGCTTCGCTGCAACTCTGCGGGATCCAGGATACCCTAGCCGCCCACTTAGCGAGGAAGACGCTGCAGAGTTACTTCGGGACCAGTCCAAGGATGGGCCGGCGAAGGTGATTGAGACAACGAAGTGGCTGAAGGCAGTGACCGAGGCGGTGGATCAACTGTTGGCCGACCGCAGAAGGAACGCCATTACACAGATCGCACAGGCTAGAATGGTCGCGACGGCAGTCTACCTTCGACCAGACTTTACTGAGGATGAAAAGGCCAAGATACTCCGTCGCTGGGAAAACGTGACCTTTCGCATCTACGGGATGTTCGGGAAAGACGCTCGAACGGCTGTGGGCGACTACGTTCGACTGGCCTGGAGCATTGTCCGAGGAAAGCTGCCCGCCGATGAAGTACTCAAAAGGCTATCCTCCATTGGCGCAAGCTTCCCAATTGATAAGGCGGTCGAGAATTTGCGGGAAAGGGATTGCTATACAGGTTGGCAGGAAGAACTGCGCTACTTTTTTCATAGGTATGAGGAGCACCTGGCACAGAAGGCGGGGCAGAACTTCAATAACGAGCAATGGAACCGCATCTGGGAGGCAAGCGCGACCGATTCTATCGAACACATCCGACCGCAGAGTTGGTGGGCCTCCCTCGGCCTTGAGCCTGACCCCAATGAGGTCCATCGGCTCGGCAATCTGTTAATACTCCCCCCAAAACTTAACTCCAAACTAGGCGCAAAGGACCCTGCAGGCAAGGCCGACGATTACAGAAATACAGGCCTTCTGCATGCCCAGGAGACAGCGGAGCGCCTCTCCGGTTGGAGTTACAAGGAAGTCGAGGAGCGCGAGACTTCCTTGTTGGAGTGGGCGCGTCAGGAGTGGGCTGATTAGGATCCTCCTGTTAGGGGTGCCAAGAAACTGCCAGTCCTGTAGCTGTCTGAGAAGCACAGGTGAATTGAGTGTCTCCTGCCTGCGTTGCAGGCATTGCCGAGGTCAACCCCCTTAGCCCGTCCAACACCTGCTACCGAGCCCAGAAATAATGCAGGTATTGCTGAGCTTGAGGTTCGACAGGCTCGCCACGCGCGCGGGCAAATCGCAGCAGGCTCACCGCAAACAGAGAAAACACCGTTTGCCCTGAGCTTGTCGAAGGGCAGGGCGGCAGCCGCGCTGGCATCCCAGGCGGAGCGCCATCACCGCGGGATGACTCCCGCGGCATGTATCCTGTTCCCGTGTCGCAGGTTTCAACCTGCGGGCTCGCAGGCTCAGGCGCTGGCGCCCTGGGCCTCGGTGGTGTCTATCACCACACCCGCCCCGTTGAGCAGGATCGGCTTCGTCTTCCGCGCCACCGTCTCGGAGTTGATGACGCAGCGGCGCACGTCCGCCCGCGACGGTATCTCGTACATCACATCAATCAGAACATCCTCGATGATGGTGCGCAGCCCGCGGGCCCCCATCTTGCGCTTCAGGGCCCCCTCGGCCGCCGCGTCCAGGGCGTCGTCGGTGAAGACCAGCTCCACCTTGTCCAGGCGGAGGATCTGCTGGTACTGCTTGACCAGGGCGTTCTTGGGCTTGGTGAGGACGTCAATAAGGGCCTGCTTGTCCAGGGCATCCACGGTGACCACCATGGGCAGCCGGCCGATGAACTCCGGGATGAGGCCGTACTCCAGGAGGTCGTCCTGGCTTACCTGGCGCAGCACCTCCCCTTCCTTCACGGCAGGGCCGCTGTCCAGGGCCTTGAACCCCAGGGCCTTCTGGCGGCGGTTGACCCGGCGCTCCACTATCTTGTCCAGCCCTTCGAAGGCGCCCCCGCAGATGAACAGTATGTTCTGGGTGTTGATCTGAATAAACTCCTGGTGGGGGTGCTTGCGCCCGCCCTGGGGCGGCACGTTGGCGATGCAGCCCTCCAGTATCTTCAGCAGCGCCTGCTGCACCCCCTCGCCGGAGACATCCCGCGTTATGGAGGGGTTGGACCCCTTGCGGGCGATCTTGTCCACCTCGTCCAGGTAGATGATGCCCCGCTCCGCCCGCTGGATGTCGTAGCCCGCAGACTGGATGAGGCGCAGCAGGATGTTCTCCACGTCCTCCCCCACGTAGCCCGCCTCGGTGAGGGAGGTGGCGTCGGCGATGGCGAAGGGCACCTCCAGGATGCGGGCCAGGGTCTGGGCGAGGAGCGTCTTGCCGCAGCCGGTGGGGCCGATGAGCAGGATGTTGGTCTTGTCCAGCTCCACGTCCGCGCCCGGCCGCGAGTTGGTGCCGATGCGCTTGTAGTGGTTATAGACGGCCACGCTGAGGACTTTCTTGGCGCGCTCCTGGCCGATCACGTATTCCGAGAGCCGGTTGTACATGGCCCTGGGCGTCAGGGGCTTGGCGTGGGCCGCTTTGGCCGGCTGGAGCAGCTTGTCCGCCGGCGCCTCGTCCTGAATGATCCCCTGGCAGAGGCGGACGCACTCATCGCAGATGTAGACGCTCCCCGGGCCGGCGATGAGCCGCTTGACCTGGTCCTGGGTCTTCGCGCAGAAGGAGCAGTGGTAGGGGACGCGGGGGGCCTTCGTATTGGTCATCTTATCCCCACTGGATTCCAACAGCTCTCGGAGTCGCGGCCATCTCTCCCCTAGCTCTTCTGCGTGCGCTCCATGACCACGTCAATCAGCCCGTAGGCCTGGGCGCCGGGCGCGTCCAGGTAGAAGTCCCGGTCGGAGTCCTTGGCGATGCGCTCGACAGGCTGACCGGTGTGGTCCGCGAGGATGTGGCGGAGCTTGTCCTGCAGCCGCAGAATCTCCTTGGCCTGGATCTCGATGTCTGACGCCTGGCCCTGGGCGCCGCCCATGGGCTGGTGGAGGTGGATGGTGGAGTTGGGCAGGGCGTAGCGCTTCCCCTTGGCCCCCGCGCACAGCAATACCGTGGCCATGCTGGCGCACATCCCCACGCAGATGGTGGAGACATCGCAGCGCACCAGGCGCATGGTGTCGTAGATGGCGAGCCCGGCGTTGATGACGCCGCCCGGGGAGTGGATGTAGAGATTGATGTCCTTCTCCGGGTCCTCGCGGTCCAGGTAAAGCAGCTGGGCTATGACCAGGTTCGCGATCTGGTCGTTGATGGGCGAGCCCAGGAATACGATCCGCTCCTTCAGGAGCAGGGAGAAGATATCGAAGGCGCGCTCCCCGCGGGCGCTGCTCTCGATCACCATGGGGATGACGCTGGCAGGGGGCAAGGCCATGCTCGCAAACCTCCTGGCCCCGGCTTGGGGCCTTCCTCATTCTACACTATGGGCCAGGCTGTCAGGCCGGGGGCGCCTCGGTCCCACTGCGGGCGATCTCCTCCAGGCGCGCCAGTGACTTTTGGGCCAGGAGATGGAGCTCGATCCCATAGCGGGCCTCGGGCTGGGCCAGGGCCTGGCGCGCCCGCTGGCCCTGGTCGCCCAGGGCCTTCACGACCGTATCCACCTCCGCCTCGACCTCCTCCGCAGTCACCTGCACCCCCTCCGCCTCGGCGACCTTGCCCAGGACCAGGGACTGGCGCAGGTTCCTGGTGGCCTGGGGCCGCAGCTCCTCGCGCAGTTGGGCGGCCGTCTTCTTCTCCTGGGCCAGGTACTCGTCCACGCTGATCCTGCGCTCGGCCAGCCGCCGGGCCTGCTCGCGCAGGATGTTGTCTAGCTCCCACTCCACCATCAGCGGCGGATATTCGATACGGGCCTGCTCCACCAGAGCATCCACCACCCGCTGCTGGTGGACGGAGCTCGTGGCGGCCTCCTTGCGCCCCCTGATCTCAGCGGCCAGGGCCTGCCGCAGCGCCGCCAGGCTTTCATGCTTATCGCCGACGGCCTGAGCGAACTCGTCGTTGAGCTCCGGCAGCCGCTCCTCCTTGATCTCCTTCACCGCGGCCGCCCAGAGACAAGGCTGCCCGGCCAGCCGGGTGTCCGCGTAGTCCGCCGAGAAGGAGAGGGTGAAGGACCTGGCCTCGCCTTTGGCTATCCCGACCAGGGCCTCGGGGAAGCCAGCCATGGGGTTGGTGCCTCCAGCCACCGCCCGGTACTGGAGGTCCGTTTGCTTGAAGATGGCCTCGCCGCTCACCGTCCCCTCCAGGTCCATGGTCACCATATCCCCGAGCTGGACGGGGCGGTCCTGGGGCTGCCAGAGGGCGTGCAGCGCCCGCAGCCGCTCGACTACCTGTTCCACCTCATCGTCGGTGACGATGACGGGGTCCGGGGCCAGGCGCAGGCTCTTATAGTCGCCCAGCTCCACCACCGGCTTCAAGGGCACCGTGGCGCGGAAGGTGAGGGGAGCGCGCTCCTTTACCTCGACCAGGCCCTGGCCGATGGCCTCCACGCTCTGCTCCTTGACAGCCTGGGAGTAGAGCTGGGGGCCCAGCCGCTGGATCGCCTCCTCCATGAGGGCTTCCTTGCCCACGAAGCGCTCGATGACTGGCCGGGGCGCCTTCCCCCGGCGAAAGCCCGGTATGTTGACCTGCTGCGCTACCCGGCGACAGGCCTCGTTCAGAGAGCGCTCCACCTCTTCCTGGTCGGGCACGATCTCCAACACCATTTGGCGCTCGGCCACCGGCCCCGCATTCACTTTCACGACGATCGCTCCTCCTGGCGTTGATTATAGCAAGCCCCAGTGTCGCACCCCTTGCAGGGATGTGGGCTCAGGCCGCGGACAGGGCGCCCCGGCGCCTGACGCTGGCGGGCTACGGCGCCGGTCGGCGCGGCAAGAAGGGCCTCAGCTCCCCCTGCGCCTTGGTCACCAGCTCGGTCCCGCGGGCGCGCTCCTCCCCCTCCGGCAGGCGGGCCAAGGCGATCCGGGCCTCTCGGTAGTCGGCGGCGGCCTCCGGGTAGCGGCCCAGGGCGAAGAGGCTGCGCCCACGCCCGTAGTACGCGGCCCAGGCCGGCCCCAGCTCAAGAGCGCGCGCGTAGTCGCCCAGGGCGGCCTCGTGCTGCCCCGCCTGGGCGAGGATGCGCCCGCGGGCCACCAGGTGGTCCGCGCTCTGAGGCTGGAGCGCCAGGGCCCGCGCCAGGTCCTCCAGGGCAGGCGCCATCAGTCCCGCCTCCGCCCGCTGGAGCCCGCGCCGGGCGTAGGCCAGGGCCAGGGTGCGGGGGGCAGTGGGGTGTCCCGACGCCAGCCCCAGCGCCGCCTCCAGGTCGGCGATGGCGCCATCCAGGTCGTCGCGCTCCAAGCGCGCCCCGCCACGGGCCACGTAGCCCAGCACCAGGCGCTCCTTGTAAATGAGGCGCTGGGGGCTGAGGGCGAGGGCTTGCTGGAAGTCCTCAACGGCCGACGCGGGCTCGCCCCTGTCCACGTAGGCCGTGCCCCGGTAGCCGTAGGCGATGGCCAGCCACTCCCGGGCTCCCACGCGGGGCCGGAGCCCCACCACCGCCGTGTAGGACCCGATCGCCCGGTCCAGGTCGCCCCGGTTGGCGGAGGCCTTGCCTACGACAAGATAGGTGACAGC
>JACQGV010000072.1 GCA_016199375.1 Chloroflexota bacterium
GCCCATGCCCTGGCCCGGCGCGAGTCGCCCGGGCAGGCCCCCGACGCCAGGGAGCGTCTGGAGTCCTTCGTGAAGGGCACCTGGGACAAGAGCAAGGCCCTGGGCAAGCAGTAGCGCCGCCCCGGTCAACGCACAAGCAGAGGGCCGCTGGCTCTTGCCAGCGGCCCTCCTGTGTGTCCTGTCCCAGAAGCTCGCTACTTACCGACCCTTGCTTTGATCTGTGAACCCGTCGCTTATCCCGTTCGCCCTGAGCTTGTCGAAGGGCGGAGCAATCCAGCGCTCGGTGGTTCGACAGGCTCACCACGAACGGTTTAGAAATCAATGCAGACCCCTCAGTTCGAGGGTGCAGGGGGCACAGCCCCCTGCCGGGGGAGCTGGGGGCGCCCCCCAGAATCGCTTTTTCTGTCAACAGAGCCAGAGGACTTCTAAAGCTGTCGCAGGCGCGGGTCCAGCTTGTCCCTGACCCAGTCGCCCAGCAGGTTGGCGGAGAGGCAGGTCATGACGATAAACACGCCGGGGAAGAAGGCGATCCACCAGGCGGTGGAGACGTACTGCCGCCCGTCGGAGAGGATCTGGCCCCAGGACGACATGGGGGGCTGGGTGCCGATGCCCAGGAAGCTCAGGGAGGCCTCGAAGATGATGACCGTGCCCACCTGGAGGGTGGAGATCACCAGCATGGTGTTGATCACCTGCGGGAGTATGTGGCTGAAGATAATCCGCAGGTCGCTGGCGCCGGCCACCTTGGCCAGGGACACGAAGTCGCGCGACTTCACCGTCAGGACCTCGGAGCGGATGATGCGGGCATAGCCGGCCCAGCCGGTGACTATGATGATGATGAAGATGGTCTTGATCCCCGGCCCCAGGACTGGTATTAGGGCCAGGGCCAGCAGGATGGTGGGAAAGGCCAGGTAGATGTCCACCAGCCGCATTATGAAGGTGTCAACCCCGCGGCCCGCATAACCCGAGACCAGGCCCAGGGTCACCCCGATGGCTATGTGCCCCGGGATCCCCACCAGGATGACCAGGAGTGAGACCCGGGCGCCCAGGATCAGCCGGCTCAGCATGTCGCGCCCCAGGTTGTCGGTCCCCAGCAGGAAATTGGTGGTCCCACCTTCCTGCCAGAAAGGCGGGCGGTAGGTATTGCGCAGGTCCGGTATACCGGGGTCGTGGGGAGCGAAGAAGCCGCCAAAAACAGCGACCATCACGAAACCGACCAGGATAAGCATGGGGACGTAGTGGGGCTGGAGGATGCTGAACCTGAGCTGCCGGCTCCGCCGCGCCGGTCTCGCAGCGACTCTCGCCTGGGCGCGTCCGTTGGCGAAGGGGCTCTTCATGTGTAGCGAATCCTGGGGTCAAGATAGGCATAGAGGATGTCCACGATCAAGTTCATCGTGATGAACAGGGAGGAACCCAGCAGCACGATGAACTGGACCATAGCATAGTCGCGGGCGAAGATGGCCTCCACGGCCAGCCGGCCCAGCCCCGGCCAGGCGAAGACGGTCTCGGTGATCACCGCCCCTGTCATCAGCCCCACCAGTTGCAGCCCGAACAGGGTCAGCACCGGCAGCGAGGCGTTCTTTAGGGCGTGGCGCCACAGGATGGCTTGCTCCGGCACGCCCTTGGCGCGCAGCATCTTGATGTAGTCCGAGTCCAGCACGTTCAGCATTGCCGAGCGGGTCAGCCGGGTGACGGCCGCCATCCCGAAGATGCCCAGGGTGAAGGCGGGCAGGATGAGGTTGCGGAAGTCGCCCCGCCCGCCGGCGGGCAGCACCTTCCACACTACAGCGAAGAGGATGATGAGCATCAGCCCGATCCAGAACGTAGGGGCCGACTGCCCGAAGAGGGCGAAGGCCTTGCCAAAGGTGTCGAAGGCCTTGCCCCTTTTGACGGCGGAGAAGACCCCCACAGGAATGGACACGGCCAGAATGATGATGGCGGTCAGCCACACCAGTTGCAGGGTCGCCAGCAGCCGCGGGAAGGCCACGTCTTTCACCGGGCTTCCCCAGCGCATGGACTTGCCGAAGTCCCCCTGGACCAGGCCACCCATGTAGCTGGCGTACTGGACGTAGACCGGCCGGTCCAGCCCCAGCCGCTTGCGCACGTACTCCACGTCGTCCGCCCGCGCGTCTATCGGCACAAACAGGGAGACGGGGTCGCCGCTGGCGCGGCCGATGAGGAAGACGATGGTCACCACCGCCCACAGGCTGAGGATGCCATAGAAGATGCGCCGCAGGATGTAGTTGGTCATGCGTTATTCGTGGGAGACACTGGTACGGGCCCGCTCGTTCTTCTCCTGCAAGCGTTCAGTAGCTGTCTAGGTAGGCCGTATCTTACTACGCCTCGGGGTTGGGCACCAGACGCCAGCTACGTTCGCATACTTCCGGGGATTGGCTGGCGCAGTGGCCGCGCTCGCTGGCGCGGCCACTGCCCCTTCTGCGCATGGTTACGGGGCGCCGGGCAGCCACCGGGCCTTCCACAGGTGGGTGGCGAACATCTGGCCCGGGATGGGGTCCCAGTCCACCCGCTGGTTCAGCGCATGGATCAGCACGCCGCCCAGGAGCGGGAAGGTGATCGCCTGCTCGTGCTCGTAGACGTAGACTTCCTCGTAGAGCTTCTGGCGCTCCGCCGGCTCGAAGGCCGTGCGCCGCTTTATGGTCCACTCGTCGAGCTTGGGATCCCCGATCTGGGAGAGGGTACCCTCGGGCACGTTCTCAGTGGCCACGATGTAGCCGGGCGGCTCGTCAACGGTGAGGGAGCGGATCATCTGGATGGGGTAGGTACGGGAGGGCTTCTCCTGCCAGTAGGACATG
Organism: Chloroflexota bacterium; assembly: GCA_016199375.1. Classification (GTDB taxonomy): domain Bacteria; phylum Chloroflexota; class Dehalococcoidia; order SHYM01; family SHYM01; genus JACQGV01. The sequence goes on from JACQGV010000072.1 coordinate 2,811, forward strand.
AGCGCCCCCACCTCGGTCAGGCGGCCGCGGGCCTTGATGCCGATGGCGTTCCACTGGGCCACCGCCACCTCTGTGGCCTCGGCAAAGCCGGCGGATGTGCGATAGTACCAGACACCCCACTCTCGATCAAAGGGGAACTGGGCCTCCTCCAGCAGCTTGCGCGCCGCCTGGGGGTCATATTTGTAGGGCGTGATTTTGTCCTCCATGGTGTTGGCGCCGTAGCCGTGGCGCGGCCAGGGGCCGGGCACGTACGTCCCGTACTTGCCCAGGGCGATACCATCGAAAATGGCCTTGCGGTCCACCGCCATGGTGAAGGCCCTGCGCACCCGCGCGTCCAGGAACGGGTTGGGGATGTCGGTGCCTGGGATCACCGGGGTGTCGGTGGCGAAGACGATGGAGGCGATGTTGCCGGCGTCGGTCACCTTCACCCGGAAGCGCTTGTCCTTGGCCAGCTCCTCGGCCTGGCGGGGCTGAACCTCGTCCATCAGGTCCACCTGGCCCGACTTGAGCATCGCCAGGCGGCTCTCGGGCTCCGGCACCACCAGCCGCACGATGGTCTTCACCTGCACCTTGTCGGCGTCCCAGAAGTAGGGGCTGGCCTCCAGGGTCATGGACTCGAAAGGCCGCCAGTCCGCCACCCTGTATGGCCCCGCGCCGATGGGCTTCTTCTGCATCACCTCGTAGGGGTCGTGGCGGGGCTGGATCGCAATCCCCCCGTAGGTGGCGTAGAGGGTGGCCAGCACCTCGGGCGCCGTCATCACAAAGGTGCGGTCGTCAATGACCTGGACGTCCTTGATCCAGCGGCCGACACCGGAGTTCACGCCGCGGGCCGAGTAGGGCGCCTTGATCTTCTCGGCCGTGAACTTCGCGTCGTCCGCTGTCACCGGCTTGCCGTCGTGGAAGCGGGCACCTTTGCGGATGACCCAGCGGACCTTCAGCCCCTTGTCGTCCCAGGCCCAGGACTCCGCCAGCCAGGGGTCGGAGCGCCCGGCGCGCTGCTGGACCAAGAGAAAGGCGTTTACGTCGGAGACGGTATAGAAGTACTGGAGGCCGCCCGCGGTGGCCACGTGGACGTCCAGGTTCGTCACATCGGCCACCGCGGCCATGGTCATCTTGCCCACCGGGCCTCCGGATACCGGGGCCACGGTCGGGACCGCCGCTCGTGTGGGGGTGGGCGTGCCCAGGCCCACCGGCGCTGCCCTGGTGGGCGTGGCGGGGGCGCCGGGGGGCGCCGTGGTGGCTGTAGCGGCGGCCGCCGGCGCCCTGGCGGGCGTGGCGGTGGGCGCCGCGGCCCCGCCGCAGGCGCTGGCGACCAGCGCCAGGGTCAGGGCTCCGCTAGCAAGCAGGCTCCATCCTCTGCGGTCCATCCTCTACTCCTTAAGAAAGCTGTCTCCCCTGCTGGGAGGGGGTGTGCCAAGGTACTAACGTGTGTGCCTCATGATACTACGACTGTCCAATGCGGTCCGGCCTCCCCTGGGAAGAGTACGCGGTTCTTAGACTCCTAGTTTCATCGAGAGCGACCGCCGGCGAAGCCAGATACTTGTAGGCCAGAGCCGTGAAGCTGTCAATAGGGGTGCGGGGCAATCCCCACCGCTGAGACTTCCGTGGGTCCAGTCTTCTTGACGAATCCTGCCTCTTACCCATACAATACGCCCCTGCATGCTGCCTGGGTGCAGCGCTGTTGGAAGGGTGCTTCCGGCGAATGTCGGCGGGACGCCCGCGCCAATGGCCTCTGCCACCAGTCGTATGCTCACCAGCCTGCCAGGGTGATCAGGCCCCCTCCGGGCGCGTTTTTCGGGCGCGCTGTGCTGGCAACGCTAACATTGGGGCGCGGCCTGCGTTTTAGGGTTCAAGGTGAGGTTCAAGGAGGCAGTCCTTTGATCAAGTTGCGCGTTATTCCACTGCTGGGCGTATTGGTCTTGGCGAGCGCCGGTGCGTGCGCCTCCCCGACGCCGACGCCACGGCCCACGGCGACGCCGGCTCCGGCGCCGACAGCCACGCCCGCGCCCACAGCGACTCCCGTGCCCACTGCTACCCGGGCGCCCACGGCGACGCCGCCTCCGGCGCCGACAGCCACGCCCGCGCCCACAGCGACTCCCGTGCCTACCGCTACCCGGGCGCCCACGGCGACTCCGGCGCCGACAGCCACACCCGCGCCCACCGCGACTCCAGCGCCCACGGCGACGCCCGCGCCGCCGCCGCTGCCTGCCGGCCTGGACAGCTACCGGAGTTCCACCTATGGGTACAGCCTGCTCTATCCGAGCGGTTGGTCCGTCAACCAGAGCGACCCGTCGCTGGTCACTTTCACGGGGCCAGGCAGCTCCTCCATCGTCGTTGACTACGACCTCGATAACACCAGGAGCGATGCTACCGCTTACAAGGTCGCTAAGGTGCAGGCCTTCCAGGCCACGGTCAGCAACTTCACCACCATCGTCGAGGCCAAGGACAACGCCACCCAGACCTGGAAGATCAGCGTTACCTTCACCCAGGGAGGGGTGGCCAAGCGGGCCTTCCTCTTTGTGGACTACCCCAAGCCCCGCGGGTTCCTGCTCATCCTCGCGGCCGCCACCGGCGATTTCGATGCTCTTCAGGAGCGGTTCAACCAGGCCCTGGCGAGCTGGCAGGTCGCGCCGATTGTGAAATAGGCTGCCTGCGACAACAAAGGGAAAGGGCCTCCGACATGCGCGGAGGCCCTTTCCCTTTCTGCGGTACCTGCCCTTCTGCGATATCCGAATGAAAGCCTAGCTGCCCTCCCAGCGCCGGAACACCAAGCAGGCGTTCTGTCCACCGAAGCCGAAGCTGTTGCTCAGGGCCGCTGCCACGCTGGCGCGGCGCGCCCGGTTGGGCACGTAGTCCAGGTCGCACTCGGGGTCAGGGTGCTCGTAGTTTGTGGTCGGATGGATGATGCCGTCCCTGAGCGTGCGCACGCATGCCACCGCCTCCAGTGCCCCCGAGGCGCCCAGGGTATGCCCCACCATAGACTTGGTGGAGCTGATGGCCAGCCGGTGGGCGTGCTCTCCGAAAGCCTTCTTGATCGCCAGGGTCTCGGACGTGTCGTTGAGGGGCGTCGAGGTGCCATGGGCGTTGACGTAGGCGATGGCTTCGGGCGGGAGGCCGGCGTCTGCCAGGGCCGCCCGGATCGCGCGGGCGGCGCCCGCGCCGGTGGGGTCCGGGGCCACCAGGTGGTAGGCGTCGGAGGAGGCGCCGTACCCTGCCACCTCCGCCAGGATCGGGGCGCCGCGACCCCGCGCGTGCTCCAGGCCCTCCAGGACCAGGATGGCGGCCCCTTCCGCCGGCACGAAGCCATCCCGCTCGGCATCGAAGGGGCGGCTGGCCCGTTCGGGCTCGTCATTGCGGGTGCTGAGGGCTTTGAGGCCGGAGAACCCGGCGACTCCCAGGCGGCTGATCCCGGCCTCGGTCCCGCCGGCGAGCACGGCGTCAGCCTTGCCCTGGCGGATAACCTCCGTCGCCTCGCCGATGGCCTGGGTCGCCGCCGCGCAGGCCGTGATAATGGTGGAGTTGTAGCCCTTGAGGCCGAAGGCCAGGCTCACCTGGCAGGCTGCCATGTTGGGCAGCTCCAGCAGCATAAGCAGCGGGTTCACCCGTCCCGGCCCGTCCAGGTACAGGGCGCGGGCCTCCGCTTCCACCGTGGGGAAACCGCCATTCCCGTTGCCAAGGAGCACTCCGATGCGCTCGGCGTTATGGCTCCCGATGGTGAGGTGGGCCTGGGCGATGGCCTCCACCGCCGCCGCCACCGCAAGCTGGCTGAAGCGGGCCATGCGCCGGGCGTCCTTGCGCTCGATGTAGCGATGGGGGTCGAACCCCTTCACCTCCCCGGCGATGCGGGAAGGGAAGTCCGCCGGGTCGCACAGGGTCATCGGCCCGATCCCCGAGCGCCCTTGGACCAGGCCGTCCCAGAACTCGTCCACTGTCAGGCCCAGGGGGGTTAGTGCCCCCATGCCGGTCACGACCACCCGCCGTCGCGAGTCAGGGCTGGAGGGTGTGAGCGCCATACCCATTCCTGCTAGCACGCCTCGATTCCGGGGCCGCTTCGTCCGGGCGGATGCGGAAACGCGCCGCCCGTTGCTGGGCGCAGCCCCACCCTATTGTAATCGAGAGTTGCGGCGCCTCTGGCCGGGGCGGGGCACCGCGGCTCACAGACACGGGGTCCTGCTACGGCGGCTGAGGCCTGGCGGCCAGGGGTTTGAGGGCTCCCGCCTCGACCTGGAGCACCGTCGCGCTGGCGAGGAACGGCTGCGGCACAGCTTCGAGGTCGCTGACGGTGAGGAAGGCCTGCTCGAGGGAGCTGGCCAGCTCCAGGACCTGGCGGCGGCGCGTCCTGTCCAGCTCTGATAGCACATCGTCCAGGAGCACTAGGGGACGCTCTACGGTGGAGAGCTCCAGGAACTGGACTTCGGCCAGTTTGAGCGCCAGCGCAGCGGTCCGTTGTTGCCCGCGCGAGCCAGAGGTTGCCAGGGGCCGTCCATCCAGGGTGAAAAGAAGGTCATGCCGGTGGGGACCCAGGAGAGAGACGCCGGCGCCGAGCTCGCGGGGCAGGGCGGCGGCGAGGGCGGCGCGCAGGGCGGCGGCCACGGCGCCCTCTTCCCCGCGCTCGCTCGCGGCCGCCTCCGGCTGCTCCCAGGCCTCGTGGTAGGTGATAGAGAGCTGCTCGGCGCCCCCGGTGAGGCGTTGGTGGGCGGCCGCAGCCTGGGGCGCCAGGACCGCCACCGCCCCTCGGCGCCTGACGATGATGGCCGCCCCGCTCTGCGCCAGCTCCTGGTCCCAGTACTCGAGCTCCGTGGTCTGGGCGGAGCCCTCGCTCACCCGCCGCAGGAGGTGGTTGCGCTGCAGGAGCACACGCTGATAGCGTTGGAGCTCCCGCAGGTAGCGCCGGTCCACCTGCGAGATGGTCATGTCCAGGTAGCGCCGGCGCAGGGCCGGTGGGCCCGCCACCAGCTGCACGTCCTCGGGCGCAAA
>JACQGV010000073.1 GCA_016199375.1 Chloroflexota bacterium
CCAGAGCGGCCATGGGTTGACATCGCCACCAGGTCACAGCCGTTGGCGGCCACCGCGTCGAGGATAGCCGCCGCGGGGCTGCCATAAACAACGGCAACCTGGCAAGAGAGCCCCCGCTCGGTGGCCTGCCGGCGCCGGCCTTCAAGGTAGGCCAGGGTGGCACCTTCGGTATCGTCGTGCCCGGCGGCCGCTCCCTCGCCCTTGCCCGGCAACGGCGCCAGCACCCGCAGCAACAGGAGCCGGGCGCCTGTCCGCTCCGCCAGGGAAAGAGCGTACGGCAACGCCCGCTCCGCCAGGGGCGACCCATCCAGGGGTACAAGCAGATTGCTATACACGGCCACCAACGCTCTCGCGAATGCAGCAACACTACGAATTCGCGCTGGCGGATGCATGGTGAACCTCCACTACTTCTATGGGCAACCTGCACTATTGAGGGCGAGCCCGGGGCCGCCGCCGCGCTCCCCCCACGAGCACTCGCCTCAGGTGCCCCAGGCCCCAGCGGCCAGGGCACGCCGGGAATAGGCAAGTTGCCTCCTGTGACTAGTGAATTTGCATCATGGCACCCACTCGCAGCCCGGCTATTCTTGCGGCAGCTTTGGAGGCTGTGGTAGCGCCGCTCCTTGGCCGAGCAAAGCAGGAGGTGAGTGATGTTTGGACGCCTGGGCCCGCTGGAGATCGGGATCATCGTGCTGGTCGTGCTGCTGCTCTTCGGTGCCAACCGTCTGCCTCAGCTGGGAGCGGCGGTGGGCAAGACCATGCGCGAGTTCCGCAAGGGCATGCATGGGGCCATGGAGGAGATCGAGCAGCCAGTGAAAGCGGAGAGCAAGCCCAGCCCCGACGGCAAGCCTAGCCCCGACGGCAAGCCAGGGGCACCTTCGACACCCGCACCTAGCGTCTGAGCCGGCCTGCGGTGGACGCGATCATCCTGGCGGGCGGCCAAAGCATGCGCCTGGGCCGGGACAAGGCCTGGGAGACCCTGGGTGGCGAGCCGCTACTGGCGCGGGTGGTAAGGCGCCTGGCAGCCGTCTTTCCCCATGTCATCGTGGTCAGGCCCGCCGGTCCGCTGCCCGCCCTTCCGGCGGGCGTTTCCCTGGTGAAGGACGACCTGCCCGGCTACGGCCCCCCGGGAGCTATCTGGTCCGGCCTGGGGCGTATCCGGGGTGACCGCGCCTTCGTGGTCGCCTGTGACATGCCCTTTGTTAACGCCGACCTGGCGCAGGCGCTCTTCCAACGGGGCGACCGCGCGCCCGTAGTGCTGCCCCTGATCAGGGGAAAGACCGAGCCTCTGCACGCCGTCTACTCCAAGGCCTGCCGCCCGCTGCTGCTCGCCTCAGTGGCAAGGGGCAACGGCTCCCTCCAGTCGGCCCTGGCCCGGGCCGATTCGCTGCTGGTCGGGGAGGAGGAGCTGCGGGCCCTGGACCCCGAGCTGCGGAGCTTCTTCAATGTGAACACCGCGGACGACCTGCGCGTCGCCCGGGAGTTGCTGGCGCTGACCGAGCCCGCGGGCCCGCTGGCCACGGCGAGCAACCAGGGCGCCGCCGGAGACCTACCCTCGAACTACCCGAATGGGGAGTGCAACGGCGGTTCCACCGGTCATACGATAGGACTCAGGCACCAGGTGCAGCCCACCGCCATGTAGTCAACGCCCGCACCGCAGCATCGTCATAGGAGGCAGATATGGGGGGCCGCGGATTCTCCCGTCGCGATTTCCTGAAAGCGGGCCTGGCCACCGCCGGCGCCGGCGCCGCCAGCCTGTTCCTCAGCAAACTGGCCTTCTTGCAGAGCGCCGACCAGATAGACAACCCCCTCGCCTTCTATCCCTCCCGGGACTGGGAGAAGGTCTATCGTGACCTCTATCGCTCCGACCAGCCCTTCATCTTCCTGTGCGCCCCCAACGACACCCACAACTGCCTGCTGCGGGCCTACCCCAAGAAGAACGTCGTCACCCGCGTGGAGGCCTCCTACCAGTACGGCGAGGCCGTGGACCTGTACGGCAACCGCGCCTCGCACCGCTGGGAGCCCCGGGCCTGCAACAAGGGCCTCTCCCTCATCCGCAAGTTCTACGGCGACCGGCGGATCAAGGGCTCCCTGGTCCGCAAGGGCTTCCTGGACTGGGCCAACGCCGGCTTCCCCCGCGGCGCCGATGGCCAGCCGCCGCGCCAGTACTTCAACCGCGGCCAGGACGAGTTCGTGAAGCTCTCCTGGGACCAGGCGTTCGAAGTGGTGGCCAAGGCCCAGGTCAACATCGCCACCACCTACAGCGGCAAGGAAGGGGAGGCGAAGCTGCAGGCCCAGGGCTATGACCCCGACCTGATCGAAACCGTGCACGGCGCGGGCACCCGGACGCTGAAGTACCGGGGCGGCATGCCCTTCCTGGGCGCCACCCGCCTCATGGGCTTCTACCGCGAGGCCAACATGATGGCCCTCCTGGACGCCAGGGTGCGCGGCGTGGGCCCCGACGAGGCCCTGGGCGCCCGCGTCCTCGACTCCTACTCCTGGCACACCGACCTGCCGCCCG